>DASWYJ010000038.1:0-4471 GCA_036405035.1 Burkholderiaceae bacterium | reverse complement strand
GCCCCCTCGGGGGGCAGCGACCCACACGCAGTGAGGGAGCGTGGGGGCCACATCACTCATACCCGAAGGAACGCACGCGCGCCTCGTCGTCCGCCCAGCCGGAACGCACCTTGACCCACAGCTCGATGAAGACCTTGGCATCCATCAGCTTTTCCAGCTCGACCCGGGTCTCGGTGCCAATGCGCTTGATGCGCTCGCCCTTGTCGCCGATCACCATGGCCTTGTGGCCGTCGCGCTCGACCACGATGGTGGCGGCAATCTTCACCAGCCGCTTCTGGCCCTTGCGGGCGGGCGGCTCTTCTTCGAATTTGTCGATGATGACGGTGGAGGTGTAGGGCAGTTCATCGCCCGTCAGGCGGAACAGCTTCTCGCGCACCATCTCGCTGGCAAGGAATTTCTCGCTGCGGTCGGTCAGTTCGTCTTCGGCGTAGAACCAGTCCTGCTCGGGCAGGTATTTCTCGCAGATGCCAAACAGCCGCTCGATGTCTTTCGGGTTCTTGGCCGACATGGGCACAAATTCGGTGAACGGGTGGCGCTGCTGCATTTCCTGCAGCCAGGGCGCCAGTTCGGCGCGGCGGTTCACCTGGTCGAGCTTGTTGGCCACCAGCAGCGCCGGCACGCCCTCCTTCAGCAGCGCCAGCACCTTGGCATCGGCCTGGTTGCAGATGCCGGCCTCCACCACAAACAGCACCAGGTCCACGTCGCCCAGCGCGCCGAGCACGGTCTTGTTCAGCGAGTGGTTGAGCGCATTGCCGTGGCGGGTCTGGAAACCCGGCGTGTCGACAAACACGAACTGGGTTGCACCGCGGGTGCGCATGCCGGTGATGCGGTGGCGCGTGGTCTGGGCCTTGCGGGAGGTGATGCTGATCTTCTGGCCGACCAGGGCATTAAGCAGTGTCGATTTGCCCACATTGGGCTTGCCGACGATAGCGATCAGGCCACAGCGGCGGGGGCCCGTGGCCTCTGCGGGCTCCACAGCGGCATTTTCAGCATCATTTATGCCTGCGGCCAGCGTCTCTTCTGGTTCTTGTGCTTTGTTTTTTGTAGCGTCGTTCATGTCTGGCGGTTTCTCAAAGTCTGCAGCATGGCGGCGGCGGCGGCTTGTTCACCGGCCCGGCGCGAGCCACCGATGCCGCGCTCGACGCAGTGCAACTCGGCCACTTCACATTCCACATCAAAAGTCTGGCGGTGGGCTTCGCCCAGCGTGGCCACCACCCGGTAGGCTGGCAGTTTCAGTTTGCGGCCCTGCAGCCATTCCTGCAACTCCGTCTTGGGGTCCTTGGCGGCGGCCTGCATGCCGGGGTTGATCTCCACGTCCTGGAACAGGCGCTCGACCAGCCCGCGCGCGGCGTCGAAACCGGCGTCCATATAGACCGCGCCAATCACCGCCTCCAGCGCATCGGCCAGGATGGAGGGCCGCTTGTGGCCGCCGGAGCGCGCCTCGCCTTCGCCCAGGCGGAGCACCAGCGCAATCTCCAGCGTCTCGGCCAGGCGGTGCAGCGTGTCCTGCTTGACCAGATTGGCCCGCACGCGCGACAGCTCGCCTTCGCTCAGGCTGCCAAGCGCGCGGTACAGCATGTCGGCAACGGACAGGTTCAGCACGGAATCGCCGAGGAATTCGAGCCGCTCGTTGTGGTCCGACGAGAAGCTGCGGTGCGTCAGCGCCCGCTCCAGCAGCGCGGGCTGCGCAAAGTCGTGCCGCAGCCGCGACTGCAGCAGCCGCAGGGCGGTGGCATGGTGCAGGGTACTCACGCTAGCGGGAACGCCCTGCGTACTTGATGACCATGAAGACCGGCCCGGCGACATGGATCTCGCGGTTGTAGGCAAAGCTGACCACCACCTTGTCGCCTTCCTTGGCGATGGTGAGGTCACGCCCGGCAATCGAGGAGATGTCGTCGATGGCTGCCGCGTTGTCGAATATCTTGCGCACCTCGGCCACCGTATTGCCCTGGCTTGACTTGTTGGCGGCCTTCAGGATGGCCTGGTATTCGATCACGGTGGGAAAAGCCTGCGCAGCCAGAACACCGATGCACGCAATCAGGCCGCCGACGATCAGCAGACCCAGGAAAGAAAGACCACGCTGCCGGCTCTTCATCTGCATCTCCTTGTTCGTGTCAGTCGAACGCACCGATCCGCTTCAGATTGGAGAAATTCATCCAGACCAGGAACGCCCTGCCGACGATGTTCTGGTCGGGTACGAAGCCCCAATAGCGGGAATCCAGCGAATTGTCGCGGTTGTCGCCCATCACGAAGTAATGCCCCGCAGGCACCTTGCACACCACGCCTTCCGCACTGTAATTGCAGTTTTTGCGGAACGCAAAATCGTCGGCACCGGAAATGAAGGCCGGCCGATCGGCGTCATTGAGCAGCCGGTGCTTGTGGTTGCCGAGGTTTTCCTCGAACTGCTTGAAATAGCGCAGGCTGTCTTCGTCAAAGAAATCGGGCAGCGTGCCTTTGCTGGCCGGCTTGCCATTGATGGTGATCTGCTTGTTCAGGTAGGCCACCTCATCACCCGGCAGACCGACCACGCGCTTGATGTAGTCCAGGCTGGGCTTGGGTGGGTAGTGGAACACCATCACATCACCACGCGCCGGCGGCGTGCCTTCGGTGATCTTGGTGTTGAGCACCGGCAGGCGCAGGCCATAGTGGAATTTGTTGACCAGGATCAGGTCTCCAACCAGCAGCGTCGGGATCATCGAGCCCGACGGAATCTTGAACGGTTCGAACAGGAACGAGCGCAGGATGAAGACGATGGCGATCACCGGGAACAGCCCGGCGGTCCAGTCCAGCCACCAGGGCTGCATGATGAGGCGGGCCTTGGCCTCGGCCAGGTTGCTGCCATCGTCCTGCTGGATGCCCTGGGCCGACAGCGCATGGCGCCGCTCGACCATCTGCGTTTCCAGGGCCTGGGCCGCAGCGCGGCGTCTGGGCAGGAAATACAGGCGCTCGGCCAGCCAGTAGATGCCGGTCACGACCGTGGCCACGAACAGCAGCAGCGAAAAATTGCCGTCCAGCAGGCCGGCATACCAGGCGCCGGCGTATCCGATGAAGGCGGCCAACACCAAGCCGGTAATACCCTGGATCATTCTTCCACCTGCAAAATGGCCAGAAACGCTTCCTGGGGCACCTCGACCGAGCCGATCTGCTTCATGCGTTTCTTGCCTGCTTTTTGTTTTTCAAGGAGTTTGCGTTTGCGCGAAATATCGCCGCCGTAGCACTTGGCCAGCACGTTCTTGCGCAGCGCCTTGATTGTCTCACGCGCAATGATGTTGACCCCGATGGCCGCCTGGATGGCGACGTCGTACATCTGGCGTGAAATGATCTCGCGCATCTTGGCCACCACGGCCCGGCCGCGGTACTGGCTCTGGCTGCGGTGCACGATGATGGACAGCGCATCGACCTTCTCGCCGTTGAGCAGGATGTCGACCTTGACCACGTCGGACGCCCGGAACTCCTTGAACTCGTAGTCCATGCTGGCGTAGCCGCGGCTCACGCTCTTGAGCTTGTCGAAGAAGTCCAGCACGATCTCGCCCAGCGGCATTTCGTAGGTGAGCATCACCTGCTTGCCGTGGTACGCCATGTTCATCTGCACGCCGCGCTTCTGGTTGGCCAGCGTCATCACCGGGCCCACGTATTCCTGCGGCATGTACAGGTGCACGGTGACGATGGGCTCGCGGATCTCGGCGGTCTTGCCGGTATCGGGCATCTTGGACGGGTTCTCCACCATGATGACCTCGCCGTCGTTCCTGACGATCTGGTAGACCACGCTGGGCGCGGTCGTGATCAGGTCCTGGTCGAACTCGCGCTCCAGCCGCTCCTGCACGATCTCCATGTGCAGCAGGCCGAGAAAACCGCAGCGGAAGCCGAAGCCCAGCGCCTGGCTCACCTCGGGCTCGTAGTGCAGCGAGGCGTCGTTGAGCTTGAGCTTTTCCAGGCTGTCGCGCAGCGAGTCGTACTCGCTGGCCTCGGTCGGATACAGCCCGGCGAACACCTGGGGCTGGATTTCCTTGAAACCGGGCAGGGCTTCGGTGGCGGTGAAGGCCGCACCGCCGGTGCCCGGCTTGACCAGCGTCACCGTGTCGCCGACCTTGGCGGCCTGCAATTCCTTAATGCCGGCGATGATGTAGCCCACGTCGCCGGCCTCCAGCGCCTCGCGCGGCTGGTTGGCCGGCGTGAACACCCCCACGTTGTCGGCGTTGTACATCGCACCGGACGCCATCATCTTGATGCGCTCGCCCTTGGCCAGACGACCATCGACCACCCGGACCAGCATCACCACGCCGACATAGGGATCGAACCAGCTGTCGATGATCATCGCGCGCAGCGGGCCATTGGGGTTGCCCTTGGGCGGCGGAAGGCGGGCCACCACCGCTTCCAGAAGCTCCTCGATGCCCATGCCGGTCTTGGCGGAACAGGGGATGGCGTTGCTCGCGTCGATGCCGATCACGTCCTCGACTTCGGCCTTCGCGTT
>DASWYJ010000037.1:0-8699 GCA_036405035.1 Burkholderiaceae bacterium | reverse complement strand
GCCGGAGTTGCCGGGGTTGATGGCCACGTCGGTCTGGATGAAAGGCAGGTAGTCGCCGGTGTCGCGCTGCTTGGCGCTCACGATGCCGGCCGTCACGGTATTTTCCAGACCGAACGGCGAGCCGATGGCCATCACCCATTCCCCCACCTTGAGCCGGCTGACGTCACCGATCTTCACCGCCGGCAGGCCAGTGGCCTCGATCTTCACCACGGCCACATCGGTGCGCTTGTCGGCGCCCACGATCTTGGCCTTGAACTCGCGGTTGTCGGTCAGCGTGACCAGCACCTCGTCAGCGCCATCCACCACGTGGGCATTGGTCATCACGAACCCGTCGGTGGTCAGGATGAAGCCGGAGCCCACGCCACGCGGTTTTTCCTCGTCCGGCTGCGGCCCCTGGCGCGGGTTGGGCCGGGGAATGTTGGGAACCCGGTCACCGAAGAAACGGCGGAACAGCTCCTGCATCTCGTCTTCATTGCCGGCCGCGCCCGCCTTGATCTTCTCGACCGTGCGGATATTCACCACCGAGGGGCCCAGTTGCTCCACCAGTTCGGTGAAGTCGGGCAGGCCCCGCACTGCGGGCGCCGATTGCGCCTGGAGAGGCCGGGCCGGCACCAGCGCCACCGTGGCACCTACCGCCAGTGCGCCCACCAGGGCGTAAGAGCGCATTTTTTTCCAATCGATCAGCATCATCATCGACCTTTCCATTCAAACCACATGTTCATTTCCGGCGTTCCAGGCTCTGCGCGAAGGCCTGTAGCGTCTGGGCCGGCACCTCGCCCACCGCCGTCAGCCACCAGTCCCCCATCCGCCGCGTCAGCGTCAGCGTGGCGCCCAGCGCCATGGCCGTTTCCTGGCGATGGCGCTCGGCATCAAAGGGCTCGACGAACAGCGACACCGAGGCCAGGCCATCGGAGAACACACATTGCATCGGCCCCGTCCCTACCGGGCTGTTGCCCACCGGACGCCGGTAACAGTCCATGGACTTGAAGCCGGGCACCACGGATTTCAACCACCAGCCCTCAATGGCGGGCGTGGTTTTCACCAGATTCGATTTTTCGACCCGGTAGCCTTCGGTGCGGGCCATTTGCTGGGCCAGCTTGTCCATGCGCACCGGCGCATCGAGCAGCAGCTCGGAAAACGCCGCCTGCTCCAGCACCGTGCCATCGGCATCCAGTGTTTGCAGCTTCACCACCAGCCCGCTTTTCTTTTCGCTCCAGACCCGGTAGCCGAAACGCAGCGCGTCGCGCGGCGCCAGCAGCACCACGTCGGCGTCGTAGCCGGCCACCCGCTCGGCGCGCAGCAGCGCAATCGGTCGCACGGTATAGAAGTCGGGAATCGCCGCGTCGGCCGACAGCAGCAGGCCGGGAAACAGGCCCAGCGATTCGCGCCGGTCGGTCCGCACCACCCGCAATTCGGGCAGGAAGGTGGCGACCTGGTCGTTGTGGCGGAACGTGAGCCGGGGCGGGCCGGTCAAGGCCTCGACCCGCTCCATCTGCTGCTCACCATCGCAGACATGCCATATGCGGGCACTGGACATGCTGACGGCATTCGACACCACGAAAGTGCCCGCATAGGCACGCCGGCGCGAGGCCTCGTGGATGCGCATCAGCCAGTCGTTGATCGAGCGGCGTTCCGCCGCAGCCGGGGCGGCCGGCTGCCCGGGCGGAGCCGGCTGCGCCCCTGCCACCACCGGGCCCGCGCCGAGCAACAGGGCGACCAGGCCACCCAGCAACAGGCGTGGCACGGGAAAGGGGTTCGGCAGCAAATGCATGGAGATGCCGGGGCTGCCTAGCGGGCAGCACCCTCAAATGTGGCGTTGCGCAGAAAACCCGCCGGCATCTGCAGCGCATTGCTGCCGCCCAGTTGCCGGTGCGCCGCCAGCATGTCGTCCAGCCGGGGATCGCGCAGCACCGCGCCATTCGGACTGGCCACCAGCAGGACCGGCGCCTGCGCGGCCGCACCACTCCCCGTGGCCGTAGGCAACTGCGCCAGCACCGCCGCTTGCGGCGCGGTGTTCCACAGGCTGGAGCCGGCCGACCAGGCCAACACGCCGACGGCCGCCATCGATGCCAGGCCCGCCACCATCTTCCAGCGCCAGATCTGGTCGTTGGCAGCCTCTTTTTCGGTATCAAATGGCACTGTACCCAGCGTCACATCTACATTGTTTGCTATCAAAACAGTATTACTCTCCGTCCCCACCGGCGCCGGCTCCTCTGCCAGCCGGGTCCGCAGCCGGGCCAGGAACGCGGCGTCGTGCTGGCGGCTGCGCGCCAAGTCGGGAGAGCGCAGCGCGTCGCCGATCAGGTGGTAGCAATGCCAGGCTTCTTCGGCCGCACGGTCGTGGGTGGCTGCCGCCAGCGCCGTGGCGAATGCGTCGCCGCGCAGCTGGCCGTCGGCCAGCGCGGACATCGCTTCGCGCGTCTGCATCGGGTTATCGTGGTTCATCTGGTCACCGCCTTGCACATGCATAGCCCTGTCATCGTCAACTGCATCCATCGTGTCATGCCCGGCCCCGCGCTACCACCGTTTGCCCACCTGGTTGTCCAGCAGGGGCCTGACCTTGGCCGATATGGCTTCGCGGGCACGGAAGATGCGCGAACGCACCGTTCCGATCGGACAATTCATCACTTCGGAAATCTCTTCATAGCTCAGGCCCTCGAT
This sequence comes from Burkholderiaceae bacterium, assembly GCA_036405035.1. Lineage (GTDB taxonomy): Bacteria > Pseudomonadota > Gammaproteobacteria > Burkholderiales > Burkholderiaceae_C > PCRC01. Next base: position 6,038 of record DASWYJ010000037.1, on the reverse strand, counting down.
TTCACGCAGCGTTACCGCCTGGCGCAGGTCATCGGGCAGGGCCTCCATGGCCGCATTGACAACCTGCGCGATCTCGCGGCTGGCCAGCAATGCTTCCGGCGTCTCGGTGGTGGTTAGTTCGCGTTCGGGACGGTAAGTTTCATCGTCGTCTTCGCCGGATTTGAACGCGCTCTCGAAAACCAGCGGGTCGCGGCGCATGTCCACCAGGGCTTTTTTCGCGGTATTGACGGCAATCCGGTACAGCCAGGTGTAGAACTGGGCATCCCCCCGGAACTGGTGCAGCGCCCGGTAGGCACGGATGAACGTCTCCTGGGCGATGTCCTGCACCAGATCGGTGTCCCGCACCATGCGGCCGATCAGGCGCTCGATGCGGCGCTGGTACTTGATGACCAGCAACTCGAAGGCACGCTGGTCCCCGGCAACGGTGCGCTCGACCAGCAGCGCATCACTGTTGGCAGGCGGGGGAACAGCGGTGGGATCGGTCATCGGAGGTGGGTTGCGCGCATCAGGGGCTGGGAGCCGCAACGCTGGCCGGCGAATATACCGCACGGCGCACATCGTCCCACAACGCCGGCGCGGCGCGGCGTTCGAGCCACAGCCACAGCGGCGGCGCGCCAGCACGGCCTCCCCGCAGCAGCAGCACCTGCTGCAGGTCGACCTGCACCACCAGAGCAGCCAGGGTCTGCGGCTCGGCGGGCGTCGCCCCCGCCAATGCCTGGGGCCACCACAGCCATTGCCGGCCGTCGAACTGCAGCCGGCCCTGCAGCGCGGTGCGCGTGCCGTACCAGCCGGCTGCACCCGCAAGTGCCACGGCCAGCCCGATCGCCACCGACGGCCATCCGGCCTCGGTTGCAACGGCGAAACCCAGTGCTGCGGCCAGCCCCGCCAGCCAGAGCATGGCGACTATCCGGCCCTGCCAAAAGGAACGCCCCACCGGGTAAATGACCGATGGGGCGCTGTGCATGGCGCGGCGGATGGAGCGCCTGCGGGCAGGCGCTCACGCGAGCCGCTTGAATACCAGGGAGCCGTTGGTGCCGCCAAACCCGAAATTGTTCTTGACGGCCACGTCGATCTTCAGGTCCCGCGCGGTATTGGCGCAGTAGTCCAGGTCGCACTCGGGATCCTGGTTGAAGATATTGATGGTGGGCGGCACCTTCTGGTGGTACACCGCCAGCGCGGTGAACACGCTCTCGATGCCACCGGCTCCGCCCAGCAGGTGGCCGGTCATGGACTTGGTGGAGCTAACCACCATATTCTTCGCATGGTCGCCCAGTGCCGCCTTGATGGCATTGCTCTCATTGATGTCGCCCAGCGGCGTCGAGGTGCCGTGCGCGTTGAGGTAGTCGACCTGGTCGGGATTGACGCCGGCATTGCGCAACGAAGCCAGCATGGCGCGGCGCGGGCCGTCCATGTTGGGCGCGGTCATGTGGCCCGCGTCGGCGCTCATGCCGAAACCGGCCAGTTCGGCATAGATCTTCGCGCCGCGTGCCTTGGCGTGTTCGTACTCTTCGAGCACCATCACGCCGGCACCTTCACCGAGCACGAAACCGTCGCGGTCCTTGTCCCAGGGACGCGATGCGGTCTTGGGATCGTCGTTGCGGGTGGACAGCGCGCGCATCGCGGCAAAACCACCAATGCCCAGCGGCGATACCGTGGCTTCCGAGCCGCCGGCGACCATCACGTCGGCGTCGCCGTATTCGATCATGCGGCCGGCATCGCCAATACAGTGCAGGCCGGTGGTGCAGGCGGTCACGATGGCAATGTTGGGGCCCTTGAAGCCAAAACGCATCGACACATGGCCCGCAATCATGTTGGAAATGGACGCCGGCACAAAGAACGGGGAAATGCGGCGCGGGCCGCGGTTCACCAGTTCCGAATGGGTTTCCTCGATCATCGGCAGGCCGCCAATGCCCGAGCCGATCACGCAGCCGATGCGCGTCGCCAGTTCGTCGTCCAGCGCCTCACCGGTTGGCAGCCCGGCGTCGGCCACGGCCTGCATGGCAGCGGCAACGCCGTAGTGAATGAAGGTGTCCATCGTGCGCGCTTCCTTGGCGCCGATGTAGGACTCGATCGGGAAATTCCGGACCTCGCCGGCGATCTTGCAGGCAAAGTTCGACGCGTCGAACTTGGTGATGAGGTCAATGCCGGATTGGCCGGCGAGCAGGTTGGTCCATGCGTCGGCCACCGTGTTTCCCACGGGGCTGATACAACCCAAACCTGTCACAACAACGCGACGACGGGACATAAATTGATGTGTGCTGTGCGGCCCCATGGCCGCGCCCCGCATGTGCGGGAGAAACCGGGCAGGGACGGCTGTGCCGCCCCACACGCCCGGCGGGCCTCAGGCCTTCTTGTGGGTATTGGCGTAATCGATGGCGTTCTGCACCGTGGTGATCTTCTCGGCGTCTTCGTCCGGAATCTCGATGCCGAATTCGTCTTCCAGTGCCATCACCAGCTCCACGGTGTCAAGGGAATCGGCGCCGAGGTCTGCCACGAAGGCTTTTTCATTGGTGACCTGGGACTCTTCCACGCCGAGTTGCTCGGCAATGATTTTCTTGACACGTGTTTCGATATCGCTCATGGTTCCCTCGGAGGGTTGTAAAAACAATCCGTGATTTTAGCCGCGCTGGAGCCCCTGCCCTTTGCCGGCCGCCGGACGGATGTTCCGGCTCTACCAGGTGCCGCCAGGGCCAACCGTACAACGGCCACCATGGCAGGCGTGTGACGCGGGCATTCTGCCTGCATCCGTCAACTTAACTCATGAACATGCCGCCATTCACATGCAGCTCCTGTCCTGTCACGTAGCCGGCCTGCGGTGATGCCAGGTAGGCCACCGCATGCGCGATGTCCTGCGGCTTGCCGAGGTGGCCCAATGGAATCTGGCCCAGCAGCGCTTTCTGCTGCTCTTCGGGCAGGCTGGCGGTCATGTCGGTCTCGATGAAGCCGGGGGCCACGCAGTTCACCGTGATGTTGCGCGAGCCCAGCTCGCGCGCCAGGGCGCGCGTCATGCCGGCCACACCCGCCTTGGCTGCCGCGTAGTTGGCCTGGCCAGGGTTGCCGGAGGCACCCACCACGCTGGTGATGCTGATGATGCGACCGTGGCGCTGTTTCATCATGGGGCGGATCACGGCACGGCTCAGGCGGAACACCGCCTTCAGGTTGGTGTCGAGCACCGCATCCCAGTCGTCGTCCTTCAGGCGCATGGCCAGCGTGTCGCGGGTGATGCCGGCGTTGTTCACCAGCACCTGCAGGCCGCCATGCTCCTTGACGATGGCGTCCACCAGCGCATCGGCGGCGGCACCGTCGTTCACGTCGAGTTGTGCGCCGCGGCAGCCGGGAAACGCAGCCAGCGTGGCGCTGATCCGGGCCGCACCGTCGTCGGTGGTGGCGGTGCCGACCACTTTCAGGCCGCGCGCTGCCAGCTCGTGGGCAATGGCTGCGCCAATGCCGCGCGAAGCGCCAGTAACCAGGGCTACCTGCCCTGCAAATGCGATCTCGCTCATGCCAATGCTCCCCGGATTTCCGTCATGCTGGCCGGGTCGAACAGGGCCAACCCGGTAAGGTCTGCGTCGATGCGCTTGGCCAGGCCGGCCAGCACCTTGCCCGGGCCACATTCGACCACGATGGTCACACCGCGGGCCTTGATTGCCTGGACACACTCCACCCAGCGCACCGGCCCGAAGGCCTGGCGCACCAGGGCGTCGCGGATGCGGGCCGGATCGGTTTCGACGGCCACATCAATATTGTTGACCAGCGGAATCCCGGGCACGGCCAGCGTCACGCCCGCCAGGCGCTCGCGCAGCCGCTCGGCAGCCGGCCGCATCAGGCTGGAATGGAACGGCGCCGAGACCGGCAACGGCAGCGCCCGCTTGGCACCCGCCGCCTTCAGGACCTCGCTGGCCTTCTCCACCGCCGCCTTGCTGCCCGCCACCACGGTCTGTGCGGGGTCATTGAAATTCACCGCCTCGACCACCTCGGCGCTGCCCGCACCAAAGCCGGCCGTCACTTCGGCACACAGTGCGGTCACACGGGCGGCGTCCATGCCCAGAATGGCCGCCATGGCACCGGTGCCCACGGGCACCGCGTCCTGCATGGCCTGGGCGCGGAACCGCACCAGAGGCACGGCATCGGCCAGCGTGAGCACGCCGGACGCCACCAGCGCCGAATACTCGCCCAGCGAGTGTCCGGCCACTGCGGCAGGCACCGGCCCCCCCTCCGCCTGCCAGGCACGCCAGGCCGCGATGGCGGCCACCAGCATCACCGGCTGGGTGTTGGTGGTGAGGGCGAGGGTTTCCTTGGGGCCGGTATGGATCAGCTGACCAATGTCCTCACCCAGAGCGTCGGACGCTTCGCGCACGGTGTCGCGCACGGCGGGGTGGTCGCCCCAGGCATCGAGCATGCCCACAGACTGCGAGCCCTGGCCGGGAAATACGAAAGCAAACGGTTTCATGCGTCAGGATCTATTTTTACGAATCAAATAGGCCGGTGGCCAGCGTCCATACTGCGCAGGGCGCTACAAATCAAGGAGCACCGCACCCCAGGTGAAGCCCCCCCCAACGCCTTCGAGCATGAGGGTGTCACCCGGTTTGGCCTTGCCGCTGCGCACCGACACATCCAGCGCCAGCGGAATGGATGCGGCCGAGGTATTGCCATGCTGGTCCACCGTGACCACCAGCTTCTCGAGCGGCAGCTTCAGCTTCTTGGCGGTGCTTTGCATGATGCGGATATTGGCCTGGTGCGGAATCAGCCAGTCGATATCGGCTTCGGTGCGGCCGGCCTTGGCCAACGTGGCACGGGCCGCGCTTTCGAGCACGCCCACCGCCAGCTTGAAGACGGCCTGGCCATCCATCTTGAGCAGCGGATCGCCCAGGATCTTGCCGCCCGACACATGGCCTGGCACACACAGAATGCCGACATACTTGCCATCGGCATGCAGGTCGCTTGCCAGGATGCCCGGCGTATCGGAGGCCGCCAGCACCACGGCGCCCGCACCGTCACCGAACAGCACACAGGTGGTGCGGTCGGTGAAATCCAGGATACGGGAGAACACCTCGGCGCCAATCACGAGGGCCTTGGTGGCCGCACCGGACTGGATCATCGCGTCGGCCACCGTGAGCGCATAGACGAAGCCGCTGCATACCGCCTGCACATCGAAGGCCGCGCAGCCTGCCACACCCAGCTTGTGCTGGACCATGCAGGCGGTGGAGGGGAACACCATGTCCGGCGTCGAGGTGGCGACGATGATCAGGTCAATCTCGGGGGCGGCCATGCCCGCGGCCTCCAGGGCTTGCCGCGCTGCGGCTACACCGAGATCGCTGCTGCCCACCTCGGGCGCCGCGAAATGGCGGGCACGGATGCCGGTGCGCTCGACGATCCAGTCGTCGGAGGTTTCCACGCCCTGGGTCGCCAGCTCGGCAGCGAGGTCGGCATTGGTCAGCCGGCGCGGAGGCAGATAGCTGCCGGTGCCAACAATACGGGAATAGCGTCTCATAATGGGTGGACGGGTTCACCCGCTTCCACCCCAAGCGCCGCAGCTGGTGACAACAGCGGCGCCGCGCGCGTGATGCGGGCCTGAACCCGTTCGGTCAGGTTGTTTCGAGCCGCATCATACGCGCGTGCCAGCGCCTGCTCGAACGCAAAGGCATCCGCCGAGCCATGGCTCTTGAACACCAGACCGCGCAACCCCAGCAATGCTGCGCCGTTGTAACGCCGATGGTCAACACGCTTTTTAAAAGCAGATAGAACGGGATAGGCGCAAACTGCCGCCATTTTCGAGAAAATATTGCGCGAAAACTCGGCGCGCAAGAAATCTCCAATCATGGAAGCGAGGCCTTCACTGGCCTTCAGCGCCACATTACCCACAAAACCGTCACAGACAACGATATCCACCGTTCCCTTGAAGATGTCGTTGCCTTCGACGTTGCCATAGAAATTCAAATCGCCGGAATTGGAAGCAGATCGCAATAATTCACCGGCTTTTTTGATCGTATCGCCACCTTTAATGACTTCTTCACCAATATTGAGCAACCCGACCACGG
>DASWYJ010000036.1:0-9287 GCA_036405035.1 Burkholderiaceae bacterium | reverse complement strand
GCGACCTGACCCGCGAAGTGGCGGTGAACGCCAACGTGGCAAAGCGCTCGGCCGGTGAAGTGTCGAACGACATCAAGGCCGTACTGGACGGCATGGCCTTCCCGCCGGGCTACCGCTACACCTTTGGTGGCTCGACCAAGAATCTGCAGGAGTCCTTTGGCTACGCCATCTCGGCGCTGGTACTGGCCATCGTGTTCATCTACATGATCCTGGCGAGCCAGTTCAAGAGCTTTCTGCAGCCGCTGGCGCTGATGACGGCGCTGCCGCTCACCCTGATCGGCGTGGTGCTGGCGTTGCTGATGTTCGGCTCCACGCTATCGATGTTCTCGGTGATCGGTGTGGTGATGCTGATGGGGCTGGTGACCAAGAACGCCATCCTGCTGGTGGACTTCGCCATCTGCGCCCGCGAGGGTGAAGGCACCCCCGACGGTCAGCCGCTGGGCCGTGAAGCCGCGCTGCTGCTGGCGGCCCGAGTACGGCTGCGCCCCATCCTGATGACCACGCTGGCCATGGTGTTCGGCATGGTGCCGCTGGCCTTCGCACTGACCGAGGGTTCGGAGCAGCGCGCGCCCATGGGCCAGGCGGTGATTGGCGGCGTCATCACCTCGTCGCTGCTGACACTGGTGGCGGTTCCGGTGGTCTACTGCTACCTGGATGATTTCGCCCGCTGGTGCGCCCGCCTGTGGCGCCGTGGAGCGGGATCGTCCGGTCCCCATAAAATTACGGGTTGACCCTGACCGCTCCGGAGAACCCATGACGACCGCCACGATGAATACCGAACAAGCCCGCTTCAACATGATCGAGCAGCAGATCCGGCCCTGGGAGGTGCTCGACACCGCCGTGCTGCAGCTGTTGTCGGTCGTCAAGCGGGAAGATTTCTGTCCGCCCGCCCACCGCGCGCTGGCCTTCGTCGACATGGAGATCCCGCTGGGTGACCCGGCAAATACCGGCGAAGCCATGCTGGCCCCGAAGGTCGAAGCCCGCCTGCTGCAGGATCTGGCAATCCAGAAGCACGAGACCGTACTCGAAATCGGTACCGGTTCCGGTTACATGGCCGCACTGCTGGCCCACCGTGCCCAGCAGGTCACCACGCTGGAAATCAACCCGGTGCTGGCCGCAACGGCCCGGGCCAACCTGCAGCGCGCCGGTGTCCACAATACCGACGTGCAGGTTGCCGACGGCGCCCAGGTCGGCGCAACGCAGGGGCCGTTCGATGTGATCGTGCTCAGCGGTTCGGTCGCCGAAGTGCCCCCCGCGCTGCTGGCCTTGCTCAAGACCGGTGGCCGGCTGGCCGCCATCGTGGGCCAGGAACCGGTCATGCGCGCCACCTTCGTCACCCGCACTGGCGAAGCCGCTTTCCGCAGCGTCCAGCCCTGGGACACGCTGGCACCGCGCCTGCTGCATTTCCCGGAACCCTCGCGGTTCAGCTTCTGAGGCGGCCCGGATGATTGCCCATGTTTCTCCGCAGGATCTGGCTGGCTGGCTGCAGTCGGTCCAGGCCCAGGGAGCACCGGTCGTGCTCGATGTCCGTGAGCCCTGGGAACTGCAGACGGCCAGCGTGGTGGCTGACGGCTTCCAGCTGCGCACCATCCCGATGGCCGAACTGGTCCAGCGGCTGGCCGAACTCGATCCCCAACAACCGGTGGCCTGCCTGTGCCACCACGGTGCCCGCAGCCTGCGGGTGGCCGGCTTTCTGGACCAGAGCGGCTTTGCCACTGTGGCCAATATCACCGGTGGCATCGATGCCTGGGCGCGTGAACGCGACCCGGCGGTGCCACGCTACTAACGTCCCACCCACCAAGGACTCCCATGAAACTGCCCCGACCGCACCTCCTGTCCCTGGCGCTGGCCGCCTTGCTGGCACCCCCCGTGGGCGCGCAAAGTCTGGTGCAGTTGTATGACTCGGCGCGCGCGTCCGATGCAACCTACCAGTCGGCCCGGGCGCAGTTCGATGCCAACCTGTTCCGTGCCGAGCAGGCACGGGCGAACATTCTGCCCAGCGCCGGCTTGTCGGTGGGCGTGAACCGCGCCGATCAGGAAATCAACGCCGGTGGCATCAGCGCCGACCGCACCTACACCACCCGCAACAGCACGCTCAGCGCCTCGCAACCGCTGTACCGGCCAGCCAACCTGGCCAGCCTGGCGCAGGGACGCAAGCTGGTCGAGTCGTCACGGGCCCAGCTGATCGCGGCCGAGCAGGACCTTCTGGTACGCGTGAGCCAGGCCTATTTCGACGTGCTGGCCGCCCAGGACAGCCTGGTTTTCGTGCAGGCGCAGAAGGCGGCCACCGGGGAACAACTGGCTTCGGCCAAGCGCAATTTCGAGGTGGGGACCTCCACCATCACCGACTCCCGCGAAGCCCAGGCCCGCTTCGACCTCGTGACCGCCCAGGAGATCGCCGCCGAGAACGACCTGCGCGTCAAGCGGATCGCGCTCGACACGCTGGCGGGTGCCACCAATGCGGCGCCGCTGCCCCTGCAGCAGCCCGTCGCGCTACCGCCCGTGGCGCCCGACGACGTGGCCACCTGGGTGCAGCAGGCCGAAAGCACCCATCCCACCATCCTGCAGGCCCGCACGGCAGTCGATGTGGCCCAGCTAGAAACCCGCAAGGCCGAGGCCGGCCACAAGCCCACGCTGGACCTGACCGCCGCCTACAACGTAGCGACCAACCCAACCAGCTCCGGCAACAGCGCCGCCACGGTGGGCACCAAGGCCAATACCGGCACCATTGGCCTGAGCTTCAATCTGCCGCTGTTTGCCGGCTTTGCCACACAGAACCGCATCCGCGAAACCCTGTCGCTGGAAGAGAAAGCCAAGGCCGATCTCGAGGCAGCCCGCCGCGCAGTCACGCTGGCCACCCGCACCGCATTCCTCGGGGTCGTTTCGGGAACCGGCCAGGTCAAGGCACTGGAAGCGGCCGAAGCCTCCAGCCAGAGCGCGCTCGATGCCAACAAACTCGGCTACCAGGTCGGCGTGCGCATCAACATCGACGTGCTGAACGCCCAGAGCCAGCTCTACCAGACCAAACGCGACCTCGCCCGGGCCCGCTACGACGTTCTGGTGGGCGGCCTCAAACTGCGCCAGGCCAGCGGCAGTCTGAAGCCGGAAGACCTGCAACCCATCAACGCATTGCTGCAGAAGTGAAGCCCACCTCCGCCTGCCTGCCCCCGGGCAGTGCCAGGCGCCAGATGGTCCAGGTGGTGGTGCCGTACTGGCGCCACAGCGGCGCGCTGTTGTAGGGTAGATCGTACTGGCGCGCCAGCGCCTGCACCTTGGGGGCCAGCTCGGGGTAGCGGTTGCTGGGCAGATCCGGGAACAGATGGTGTTCCACCTGGTGGCTCAGGTTGCCCGACATCAGGTGCAGCAGCGGGCCGCCGCTGATGTTGCAGCTGCCCAGCAGTTGGCGGATGTACCATGCGCCCCGGGTTTCGTTGGCCACATCGGCCTCGGTGAAATGGTGCACACCAGCCGGAAAATGGCCGCAGAAAATGATCAGGTTGGACCACACATTGCGGATGCCATTGGCCAGCAGGTTGGCCAGCGCGGTGGCGCCGAAAGCCCAGGCCAGCACCGCCCACGGCGCCACGCCGGCAGCGGCCAGCGGCAGTACCAGCAGCGCGGAGAGCACCGGCCACACCACGTAGTCCTTGCGCAGTTGGCGCCAGGCCTTGACGCCGATCTCGCGCAGTATGGGCATGGTGTCAGCCAGGGATTTCTTGCCGTCCAGCAACTTCTCCGGTTCCACGTCGTGCAGGGCCACGCCCCACTGGAAGTAGAACTGCAGCAGCACATTCACCAGCGGCTGCAACAGGTACTTCGGCCGCCAGGGCTGCTCGGGCGTGACGCGCAGCACGCCGTAGCCCACATCCGGGTCTTTGCCCAGCACATTGGTCCAGGTGTGGTGCACCACGTTGTGCGAGTGTTTCCACTGGCTGGACGGGCAGACGTTGTCCCATTCCCAGTTGCTGGAATGGATGTGCGGGTCGTGCATCCAGTCCCACTGGGCATGCATCACGTTGTGGCCGATCTCCATGTTCTCCAGGATCTTGCCCAGCGACAGCAGCACGCCGCCCAGGCCGGCCATGGTGGCGGCCCACCAGAGGCTCTCGACCAGACCCAGCTGGGGCAACAGGGGCAAGGCGGCAAGGATGGCCAGGCGGCCGAACAGGTTGAAGCCGCGCTGCAGGCGGATCACGCCCAGGATGTAGGCGCGGTCGGCTGCGCCGCGCGAAGCGATGGTGGTGTCGCGCAATGCGTCGAGCGCGCGGCCAAAGGCCTCGACGTCGGTGGGGCTCAGGTGGCTGGGAAGGGACATGCAGTTTTCCTCAAAGGACAGAGGCCGGTCAGAGGTCCAGCGTGGCGTTGCCGGCAGCGGCGCAAACGCAGGGCTGGACCCGCTGACCGGGGGTGTTGTAGACAGTGTTGTTGCGCAGGTCGCGCACGCAGCCCGACAGCAGCACCGCGTCGCAGCCATGGCAGATGCCCATGCGGCAGCCGTGGGCCGGCTGCAGGCCGGCGCCTTCGGCCACCAGCAGCAAGGGGGTGGTGCCATCGGCCGTGGTGTGCACGCCACTGCGCTGGAACACCACGGCACCGCCGTGCGCCGTGGCCGGTGGCGTGGCCAGTTGGGCATGGAAGCGCTCGATGTTCAGTTGTTCGCCCAAACCGGTGTAGGCCCAGTGGGCGTCGAGCCGGGACAGCAGGGCCTCAGGGCCACAGGCATAGGCCTGGCGCCCGGCCCAGTCGGGGCACAGACTGGCCAGCTGCGCAGCACTGAAATGCCGCTCACCGGCCGCCGACCCACCCTGCCGGGTATAGATGCGGTGCAGGCGATAGCCGGGATGGCGGGCCTGCAGGGTATCCAATTCGTCGCGGAAGATCACGTCGCCGGCCTCGGTGGCGTAGTGCAGGTGCACCACATCCCACAGCTGGCTGCGGGCGGCCAGCCGGCGCAACATGGCCATCAGTGGCGTGATGCCGCTGCCGCCGCTGACCAGCAGCATCTGCCGCGGCACCGGCCGAGGCAGCATGAAATCACCATGCGGGGGGCTCAGCGTCAGCACGTCGCCAACGCAGGTATGCCGCACCAGGTGCTCGGACACACCGCCCTGGCCCATCGCCTTGACGGTGATCTGGATGTGGCGGCCCCGGGTGGGCGCCGAGCTGATGGAGTAGGTGCGGGTACGCAGCACGCCGTGGATGGCCAGGCTCACCTGCACATGCTGGCCGGCCCGGTGGCGGTGCCAGCCGCGGCCCAGCCGCAGTACCAGCGTGCGGGTGTTGGCGGTTTCCATGCGCACCTGCTCGACCCGGGCTTGGACCCGGTCGCCCGACCACAGCGGATTGACCCATTCGAGGAAATGGCCGGGGGCGAGCGGCCAGGTGAAGGCACCGGCCCAGCCGGTGCGGGAGGTGGCCACAGGGGACAGCACAGCAGTTGACATCAAAATCTCTTGTCGGAATTGGGGAGCTCGGTGGCTTTGGCATCGAGGGGCTTGGCCACCACGTTCTCGAACACCATTTTTTCGGTCATCTCGCCGCTCTCGTTCCAGGTCGTCACCATGCGGGGCCATGGGTTCTTCAGGTCAAACACCAGTTGCACCTTCTTGGCGTAGAACTGCGGCGGACCGGAGGGCAGCTCCCAGGTCACGGCCACCATGCGCTGGCCGGTCTCCTGCACCAGCGTGATCTGGGTGGGCTTCTCGGTCCGGCCCATGGCCCGCAGCGACCGGGCGTTCTGGTCGAGCAATGCGGCGATGTATTGCAATCCGAGGTCACGCACCGTGTGGTTGGACTGGGCACGGGCCAGCGGGCTGTCCAGCGCCACCCACATGGAGGCACATCCCAGCAGGCCGCCGAGGTTGCCGTACATCTGGTCGGGCCGCTGGGTTTCGTCGTACCACAGGCTTTGCCCGGCCCTGGCACCGCCCGGCAGCCATCGGGCCTGTATCTGCCGCGGGCTGTGGCGGTAGCGCACGGACATGCGGGCAGGCTGAGCCTGCCATTGGCCATTGACCCGCTCCTGCCGTGTCATCGCAAATTCGTATTCGGAGAAAGGGGCCAGTTCGGTCGAGGCCCACAGCCGCCAGGCATCGGCATGCAGCGCGGCGAGCGCGGCCAGCAACTCGGCGTCGGTGGTCTTCTCAAACGCACCCTGCGCCATCTGCCGCGACAGCAACCGCACCTGCTGTTCTGCGCCCAGGTTGTCATAGGGCGTCGCCACCGGTTGCGCCCCGGCCGCAGCGCAGGCCAAGGCCAGCGCCACCAACCCCAGACGGGCACCACGGGAGAACACGGCGGGCAACATTTCGGCCAGAAAAGCGAAGGGGTACTCAGGCCGCGACCAGCGCTTCGGTGCGCGCCGGGGCCGGGGCAACCCAGTTGCCGCCGTGGGCCGCGACCTGCGCGGCGGGCGAGCGGGCCAGATAGGCCAGCGCCTGTTCGGTCGAGCCTTCGTGGCCGGGCGAGTAACCGGGTTTGAAGAAGCGCAGCGCCGACTTCACCGTGCCCCACAAGGATGGCAGACGTCCGTTGCGCGCGCCCTGCGACCAGGTACGGAGCAGGCCCAGCGGCTTGCCGGCGTCGGGGTCGTGGCGATACATGAAACGGACACCCAGCGCGGTGGTGACCAGCAGCATCGGGATCACGCAGGCCATGTGGAAGCAGCGGCCCAGGTAGCCGCCGCCCAGGTGACGGTAAATGTCGTAGGCCACATTGCGGTGTTCGACCTCTTCGGCGCCATGCCAGCGCAGCAGGTCCAGCATCACCGGGTCGGTGCCGGCCTGGTCGAGCGCCGGGGCATTGAGAATCCAGTTGCCGAGGTAGCCGAAGAAATGCTCCAGCGCCGCGATGATGCCCAGCTGCTGGCGCAGCCAGAAGCGGCTCTGGCCGCCCCAGGGCAGGCCCCATGGCCGGTCGCCCAGCAGCTTGGCGAGCGACCAGTCCAGTACCCGGGTGAAGGGCTTGGTATCGATGCCGTGGCGCTGGTAGTAGTGGGCCAGCACGCCGCCATGCGAGCGCGAATGCAAGGCTTCCTGGCGCAGAAAACCTTCGGCATCGTCGCGCAGCTTCACAGCGGTGATGTGGGGCAGCACCTTGTTGTAGACCCGGCAGAACCACAGCTCGCCGGCCGGAAACATCAGGTTCAGCGTGTTCATCACATGGGTGCTGGCCGGGTCACCGGGCACCCACTGGATGGGGGTGTGGCCGAAGTCGAAGCGCACGTGGCGCGGCAGGATACGGTAGTGGTCGTACAGCGGCGCGGCGGCACGCTGGATGGTGGCAAGGTCGGTCATGACAAGGTCCTCGGGCAAGGTCACTGGAACGAAGGATGCGGAGCGTCAGATCATCTCGACGCGGGCGATGCGGCGCGACAGCCAGGGCAGGAAGCGCAAGGTGAAGCGGGCACCATGCGCTTCCAAACCCACCATCACCTGCGGCTGGTTTTTGCGGATGGCGCGTACCATGGCCCGGGCCACGGTTTCGGGCTGCAGGCCGCGCATCTTGTAGAGCTTGGTGGCCTTGGCCCGTCGGGCGGCCTGCACGTCGGCGCTGACGCCCACATGCTCGGTAGCGGCCATGATGCCGGTCTCGGCAAAGCCGGGACAGACCGCGCTGACACCGATGCGGTGCCGGGTGAACTCCCCGCGCAGGCTTTCGCTGAGCATCAGCACCGCGGCCTTGGTGGTGGCGTAGGCCGGCATGCTGCGCGAGGGCGAGAACGCCGCTGCCGACGCGGTGTTGACCATGTGGCCGCCACGCCCGTGGGCCACCATCTGCTGGCCGAAGAAACGCGCGCCGTAGATGACGCTCCACAGATTGATGGCGATGATGCGTTGCCAGGCCGGAATGTCGGTCTGCAGCATGCCGCCGGCCATGCCGATACCGGCGTTGTTGATGACGATGTCGGCGCCGCCCCAGTCGCGCTGCACCCGGTCGGCCAGCGCCTGCATCTGCTCGGCGCTGCCCACGTCCACCTGCTCGGCCACCGCGTCGCGGCCGATCAGCTTCACCAGCTCGGCGGTACGGGCGGCCGTGTCGGCATTGATGTCCACTGCCACCACATGCGCACCCTGGTCTGCCAGCGCCAGCGCAGCGCAGCGGCCAATACCACTGCCGGCACCGGTGACCACCGCCACCTGCCCGCTGAACGGCAGGCGCGGACCCGTGAGCAGCGTACGGCGCAGGTTGCCGGGCATGGGCTGGCCATCGGGCCGCTGGCCCTGGGGATCGATCCCGCCTTCGGTGAATTGTGCGAACTCGCGCACCATGGCCGCCATCAGCGCGGGATTCTTCAGCGGCAGCCAGTGGCCAACGCGCACCTCGCGCCGCCAGTGCAGCGGCACCCAGCGGCCCAGGTCGTCCGACAGACGCGGGCTGACGTACTTGTCGCCCAGTGTCACCAGCGTCTGCACCGGCGCATGGGCCACGCGGGCCTGCGGCCTGAACAGCCGGCGCATGAAATTGGCGCGGTACAGCAGCACCCCGTTCACACCATCGCGGGTTTGCGTGGCCGTGGGCGCAACCGTCACACGCTCCATCCGGCGCAGCAGCGCCGGCCAGGCGCGGCCCAGGCCCAGGCGCCACATCAGCGCCGGCAGCACCGGCAGATGGAAGAAGTAGATGTACCAGGAGCGAACCAGTTGCACCAGCGTGTCCTTCAGGCTGGCCAGCGAGGGACGGCCGATGCGGCTCCGCATCCAGTGGCCCACGTGGTCCAGGCAGGGGCCCGCGCAGTTGGTATAGGAGGCGATGCGGCCGGCCAGCCGCGCATCACTGACCGACTCCCAGCTCTGGATCGAGCCCCAGTCGTGCGCCACCAGGTGCACCGGCGCGTGGGGGCTGACGGCATCGATCACAGCCTCGAAATCCAGCGACAGGCGCTCCAGCCGGTAGGCCTGCGTGCCCTTGGGCGTGGTGGAATCGCCAGCGCCGCGCACGTCGTAGGCCACCACATGGAAATCCGCTGCCAGGTCGGTGGCCACCGCGTGCCAGACCTCGCTGTTGTCAGGATAGCCGTGCACCAGCACCACGGTGGGCCGATCGGGGCTGCCCCAGGCCTTGCAGGCCAGTTGCACGTCGCCGGCAGAGACCACAAAACGGCGGTCGGGCGCGCGGCCGCTGCTGGCAGCGGGCTTCCCATTGACTGAGGTGGGGGCGACGAAGTCGAGGGTAGCGCTCATGGTTCAGGCTGCCTGCAGTTCGGGTTGGGGGTCGCCGTGCGCTCGGCCTGGCGGGCGTGCCAGCGGCGCACATGCGGCAGATCGTCGTCGAGCCAGAAGGCGTCG
>DASWYJ010000035.1:0-3607 GCA_036405035.1 Burkholderiaceae bacterium | reverse complement strand
ATCACGCTGCAGATCCATGGCGGCCAGGTGTCGGGCACCTACGAAGAAGCGGCACTCCGGCTCCGGCTGGAGGGCACGGTGCAGGGTCCACGCATCAGCGCCCGCCTCATCGAGCCGGGCAAGGGGCTGCCGGTCGCTGCGCTGGAGGCCGTGGCCGAGGGCGACCAGCAACTGGTGGCCACGGTGTCGGCGAAGAACCCCCGCACCGGGGAGGTACAGGCACGGCAGGCGCGTTTTGTGCGGCTGGCTGTGGGCGCGTCCCCGGCTCCGGCGGCTGCGGCTGCCACAGGCGGCAGCATCGACCCGCGCCTCGTAGGCGTGTGGAAGCACGAGAAAATCACCAACAGCGGTGGTGGCGGCAACTTTGCTTCGTTCACCACGGTGCGCACCCTGCAGCTGGGTGCGGACGGCGCGGTGTCGCAATGGGTGCAGTCCGTCGGTGGAGGGGGCAACTGGAGCTACAACGGCGGTGGCCGCAGGCTGGAGTTCAGTGGCCAATGGCAGGCGCGCGAGGGGGTGTTGCTGGTACAGCCCGGAGGTACCCAGGGCTTCAAGCCCGCCACCCGCTACCGCTTCTCCGATGCCTACCTGATCACCGAAGGCACGGAAGGCCGGCAGGTCTGGCGCCGCTGAGCGCGGCAGGCTCTGCGCGGGGGAATCGCCGCAGCAGCGCCGTTCATCGTCCAATGGCCCGCGCAATGCGGGAAAAATCGGCCAGAATAACTGCTGTGGCGCAGCACCCGACCGGCGCCAGATATGGCCATCTGCCCAGGAGCAAGCATGAACGTCCGGACGCTATTTTTCGCCTTTCCCCTTTTTGCGATCGCCAGCGCCGTAGCGGCCCAGGCGTCGGACCTGGGGCTGCAGTTTGTCAGCGACAGCGAGAGGTCGGCCTTCTTCGCCCGTTCGGGGGGATGCCTGGTCGACATCGTCAAGCTGCCCGAGCAGCGCACCGTGGCCGTGATCACCGATGCGCGCACCGCGCTGCTGAAGATCGGCAAGACCACCAGCGAACATTTCGTCTATTTCCGCAATACCAAGGAAGTGAAGTTCGGTGGCCTGACCATTGCGCCGTCGGGCGATTTCGTGGTTGAGGCCGCGCTGGTGAAGAACGGTGAAGAGGGCCTGTGCGAGCCCATCGGCTGCCGCTCCATTCCCGCCCGCATGCTGCTCGACGTGGCCTCGCGCGAAGGCAAGAACCGGGTGATCGACAGCAACGTGCTGATCCAGGACAAGTGTGGCCGCGTCGATGCGCGCCGGCTGCTGAATTGAGCGCCGCCCCGCGCCGCAGCCGGAGTGCTGGCGGGCTTGCCGCGCTGCTGCTGGCCCTGGCCGGCTGCGCCGCTGTTCCCACCACCGTGCCGGAGCCCGCCGCACTGGCGGTACCGCCGCAATGGCAGGCGCCGCTGCCCCATGCCGGCTCGCTGGCCGACCTGTCGCAGTGGTGGCAGGCCCAGGGTGATCCGGTGCTGGTGGCGCTGATCGACGCCGCGCAGCAGGCCAGCCCCGACATCGCCAGCGCCCGGTCGCGCATCGTGCAGGCGCGCGCCACCCGCACCATCGCCGGCGCCGTGCTGCTGCCCCGGGTGGACGGCAGCGCCAGCGCAACACGCGAGCCGGTCGACAGCATGGGTCCGGCAGGCCAGCCGCTGGGTGGGGTTGCCACCACAGTGCAGGCCGGGCTGCAGGCCAGCTGGGAGATCGATCTGTTCGGCGCCAACCGCGCCACCCGCGACGCTGCGCAGGCCCGGCTGGAGGGCGCTCAGGCCGAGTGGCACGACGCGCGGGTGGCGGTGGCAGCCGAAGTGGCGGGCCAGTACAGCACGCTGCGCCACTGCGAACGCCAGCTCGCCCTCAGCGAGGCCGACTCCGGTTCCCGGGCCGAAACCGCCCGGCTGGCCGACCTGGCCGGGCGTGCCGGCTTCCAGTCGCCGGCCGATGTGGCGCTGGCCCGCGCCAGTGCAGCGGAGGCGCGCGGCCGCACCACCCAGCAGCGCGCCCTGTGCGACGTCGCGGTCAAGGCGCTGGTCGCCCTGAGTGGCTGGCAGGAGGTCGATTTACGGGGAAAACTGGCCGTGGCCAGCGCCCCTGCTGAATTCTTTGCACCTTTTTCGATAGCGAGCGTGCCGGCGCAGGCGCTGCGCCAGCGGCCCGACCTGCTGCAGGCCGAGCGCGCAGTGGCCGCCGCCAGCGCCGATCTGGGCAGTGCCCAGGCCCAGCGGTATCCGCGTCTCACGCTCAATGGCGCGGTGGGCGCGCTGTACTACCGCAGCAGCGGGATTTCGGTGTCGTCCGGTACCTGGGCCATCGGCCCGCTGGCGCTGTCGGTGCCGGTGCTCGATGGCGGTCGCAGCGCGGCGGGCGTGGCGTCGGCCGAGGCCCGCTATGCCGAGGCGGCCGCGCTCTACCAGGCGCAGGTCCGGCGCGCGGTGCGCGAAGTCGAGGAAGCCCTGGTGAACGTGCAGGCCACCGCCGCCCGCAATGACGATGCGCAGCAGGCCAGCGAAGGCTACCGCGCCGCCTTTGCCGGCACCGAAGCCCGCTACCGCAGCGGCCTGGCCAGCCTGCCCGAACTGGAAGAGGCCCGCCGCAATGCCCTCGCCGCCGAAACCACCCGCGTCGGCCTGCAGCGCGAGCGCAGCGCCGCCTGGATCGCGCTTTACCGCGCAGTGGGGGGTGGCTGGAACAGGGATGCCACGCCCACCGCCCAGGCCACCCCTTGAACCCACCTCCCGGTGCCCCTTGCCGGGCCGCCCGCAACATGATGACCTCGCAGTACCGTCGATTTGCTCCTGTTTTGCTAGCTATATGTGTAGCAATCGCGCTGGGCAGCATGCTCTTTTCATCCGAAATACGGGCTGCGGACGATAAAAAGCCCGTTCCGGCCCGCCCGGCGCTCACCGTGACCACCACCACGCCCCGGCAGGCGAGCCTGCCCATCACGCTGGCGGCCAATGGCAGCGTGGCCGCGTGGCAGGAAGCCATCGTGGGCAGCGAAGCCAACGGCCTGCGGCTGTATGCGGTGCGGGTGGAAGTGGGGGACGTGGTGAAGGCCGGCCAGGTGCTGGCCACCTTTGCCAGCGAAACCGTGCAGGCCGATCTGGCCCAGGCCCGGGCCAGCGTGGCCGAAGCCGAGGCCAGCGCCGCCGACGCCGCCGGCAACGCCGAGCGTGCACGCTCGCTGCAGAACACCGGCGCGCTGAGCACGGTGCAGATCAACCAGTACCTCACCGCCGCGCAGACCGCGCTGGCGCGGGCCGAGGCCGCGCGCGCCAGCCTGGCCGTGCAGGAGTTGCGGCTGCGGCAGACCCAGGTGCTGGCGCCCGATGCCGGCATCATCTCGGCCCGCAGCGCCACCGTGGGCGCGGTGGTGCCGGCCGGCACCGAGCTGTTCCGGCTGATCCGCCAGGGCCGGCTGGAGTGGCGTGCCGAAGTCACCTCCAGCGAGCTGGGCCGGCTGGCACCGGGCACTCGGGCACAGGTCACTGCGGCCAACGGCACGCTGCTGCAGGGCCGGGTACGGGTGGTGGCACCCACGGTGGACGCGCAGACCCGGGCGGCCCTGGTGTATGTGGACCTGCCCGCCGCCAGTGCAGCGCAGATGGCA
>DASWYJ010000034.1:0-8441 GCA_036405035.1 Burkholderiaceae bacterium | reverse complement strand
CGCACCTCCAAGGAAAACACCATGACCACGACCGCTTCCCCGCTGGCCCGCACGCTCTGGTTGCAATCCACCGAATCGATTGCCGGGCAGACCGTGCAGCGCGGCGCACCCGCTACCCAGCCGGTGGCCCGCTACCTGGACGCACCGCGCCTGGCGGCGGAGCAGGCGCTGCTGCGCCGCCTGCCGGTGGCAGTGGTGCCGGCCGACCGGCTGGCCGAGCCGGGTGACTGGTTCAGCACCCGCGTGCACGGTGTGCCGGTGCTGCTCACACGGGATGGCGCGGGCAGCCTGCATGCGCACATCAATGTGTGCCGCCATCGCGGCGCGGTGTGGCGCCGGAGGCGGGTTGTGGCAAGGGGCGCAGCCGCTTTGTGTGCCCGTACCACAGCTGGACCTACGACGCCTGTGGCCACAACGTGGGCCGGCCCCACGAGGCCGATTTTCCGCATGTGCCCCGGGCCGATGCGGCGCTGGTGGCGCTGCCGGTGGCGCAGCGTGCCGGCATGGTCTGGGTGGTTGCTGCGCCGCAGCCCCACTTTGACTGGGACACCTATTTCGGCCCGCTGGGCGATGAACTGGATGCGATGGGTTACGACGCCCAGGCTTTTGGCCCCCACCACCGGCAGTTTGTCCAGCCGTCGAACTGGAAGCTGGTGCTCGAAGGCAACCTGGAGAGTTACCACTTCCAGTACGCGCACCAGAAAACCGTGGCCCCCATCTTCCACGACAACATGGTGGTGCAGGCGGCGTTCGGTGAGCACCAGCGCATCGTGTTGCCCAAGCGCACGCTGGCCGGCTCGCCGCCCGACGGCATCGACATGGAGCTGGTAGGCCGCCATACCCACATCATCTATTTCTTTTTTCCCTGCACCTTTTTGCTGTGGGAAGGCGACCACATCAACCTGTTCAGTGTCAGCCCGACCAGCGTGGACACCTGCGATGTGGACGGCTGGATGGTGGCGCCAGGGCGCTACCGCCAGCGGCCCGCCAGCCACTGGGACAAGAACGATTTCCTGTTCTGGGAAACGCTGGACGAGGACTTCGCGCTGGCAGCCTCCATCCAGAGTGGCCTGCGCAGCGGTGCCAACAGTGCATTCCGCTTTGGCACCAACGAATTCGCCTGCACGCTGTTCAACGAGGTGCTGGACCGCCACCTGCACGGCGGCTGAAGCTCAGCCGCTGCGGCGCCAGCGGATGCAGCGGTTGTTGGCGGGCATGGCCTGGTCCTGCTGCAGCACCAGACCGGCCGCACGGGCCAGGGCATCCACTTCTTCGGCATCGCGCAGTCCGCGCGCCGGGTCGGCGCTGCGCAGCGCGGCATCGAAGGCCGCATTGCTGTCGCTGGTGAACTGCCCTTGGTAGTTGAACGGGCCGTACACCACCAGCAGGCCACCGGGTGCCAGCACGTCTGGCAATGCCGCAAACAGCGCCTGCACCGCGGCCCAGGGCATGATGTGCAGCGTGTTGGCGGTGAAGACGGCGTCCACCTGCATGGCGGGCAGCCCGTGCAGCACATCGACCTGCAATGGCGGTGGGGTGTTCGGCAGGGCGGCATCGTCCAGCCAGAGCCGGATGCCGGGCAGATTGTCCGCAAGGTCGGAACACTGCCACTGCAGGTGGGGCAGCGCGGCGGCGAAGGCCACCGCATGCTGGCCGGTGCCGCTGCCGATCTCCAGCACCCGCCGGGAGGTGGCGAACTGCTCCCGCAGCACCGCCAGGATCGGCGCGGTGTTGCGTTCGCAGGCAGGCGACCAGGGCTTGTTGACCATGCCGGACGGCTGCTCAGCCGGCTTCCAGCAGGCGCGCGCGCTGCAGCCGCCAGGCGCCATCGGCC
Organism: Burkholderiaceae bacterium; assembly: GCA_036405035.1. Taxonomy (GTDB): domain Bacteria; phylum Pseudomonadota; class Gammaproteobacteria; order Burkholderiales; family Burkholderiaceae_C; genus PCRC01. The sequence goes on along the minus strand of DASWYJ010000034.1, from coordinate 6,607 downwards.
TCGCCGTCGTACACCTGTTCGGCGGTGGTGGCGGTTTCGCGCAGCCGGGTGTCGAGGGCGATGCGGTTGTCGAAAACAAAGCACTCGCCGTCCCAGTCGGCATCGGCATCGGGCATCTGTTCAAAGTAGCGCAGGATGCCGCCTGCCAGCTGGTACACCGGCAGGCCGAGGTCCAGCATCCAGGCGCTGGTTTTTTCACAGCGTATGCCCCCGGTGCAGTACATCGCCACCTTCTGTCCCTGGCGTTTCCATGCGTCGATGTGCTGCTCCACATAGCGCGGGAAGTCGCGGAAATGGTGCACGTCCGGATTGATGGCGTTGCGGAAGCGGCCCAGTCGGTACTCGAAGCTGTTGCGGTTGTCGATCAGCAGCAGCTCCGGGTCGCGCAGCAGCGCGCGCCAGGCCGGCGGGTCGAGGTTGATGCCGGTGCGGCACACGGCGTCGATGCCGGCAATGCCCAGTGGCACGATCTCCGGTTTGGCGTGGACTTTCATCCGGTTGAATGGCCGTGTCACGCAGGTGCTGCGGCGGAATTCCATACCGGCAAACAACCCATCCAGCACGGGGTCGGTTGTCAGCCGCTGGCGGAAGTGCGCCAGCTCCACCGCCGGGCCGGCCAGCATGCCATTGATGCCTTCGGGTGCCACCAGGATGCTGCCGTGCAGCGCGGCCGTCCATTCGCGCAGCCGCTGCGCCAGCGCCTGCGGGTCAGCGATGCGGACGAACCGGTAGAACGCGTCGTGCACGAGCACCGCGCCATTGGCAGCACTATCGGGGGCAGAAGGGGGTGTAGAAGGCATGGACATGGGCAGCCGCGGGTATTCCATTATCGGCGCGGCGCTTGCAGGCGGGGTGGGGCCTGTGATAGCGTGGCCTTCCGTTACCGCAAGGAGGCGCGCCGCATGGACCGACGTGATTTCATGGGAAGCTGTTCCACCGGCCTGACCTGCCTGGCGGCCTGGCCAGTGCTGGCAGCGGATGCCCGGCGCCACGACTATGCGCGGGTGCTGCTGGTTGATGAACTGGGCGAGCCGGTGCGTGCCGCACGGCTCAAGCCCCAGACCAACTACCTGTTCCACTACCCGTTCGAGGCAACGCCGGTTTTCCTGCTTGATCTGGGCAAGCCGGCGCTGCCCCAGTCGCTGTCCACGCAGAAGCACGAGCCCTATGCCTGGCCGGGTGGTGTGGGTGCACGGCGCAGCGTGGTGGCCTATTCGGCTATCTGCGCCCACAAGCTGGTCTACCCCACGCCACAGCTCAGCTTCATCAGCTTTCGCAAGGGCAAGGCGCTGCATGGCAGCACGCCCAGTGCGGGCGAAGACCTCATCCATTGCTGTGCCGACCACAGCCAGTACGACCCGGCCCGCGGTGCACAGGTGCTGGGCGGGCCTGCGGAGCAGCCGCTGTGTGCGGTGCTGCTGGAACACGACAGCCGGGCCGACACGCTGACCGCCTACGCCACGCTGGGGGGTGAATTGTTCGAGGCCTTTTTCCAGAAATACGCAATGAAACTCAGCCTCGATATGGGTCCTCGGGCGCGCAACCCGGTGGCCGGGCGCAGCGTGGTGCGGGAGCTGGAGAAGTTCTGCCGCAATCCGGTGCGGTGCTGAGTGGGCGCAGCGTGTGGGTGAGAGTGGCCCTGTAAAGGGCGCTGGAAGGGGTAAAACCCTACAATTGGGCGCTATTCTGATTGCCCCCGTGTCTGCTACCGCCCTCGCTCCTGCCCGCCCCCGTACCGCCGCGCCCGACGCCAAGCCGCTGACGGCGTACCGGCCGTACTGGGCCAAGCGCTTCGGCACGGCCAAATTCCTGCCCACGAGCCGGGCCGAGATGGAGCAGCTCGGCTGGGACAGCTGCGACATCGTCATCGTTACCGGCGATGCCTACGTGGACCACCCGAGTTTTGGCATGGCGGTGATTGGCCGCATGCTGGAAATGCAGGGTTTCCGGGTGGGCATCATCGCCCAGCCCGACTGGCAGAGTGCCGATCCGTTCAAGGTGCTGGGCAAACCGAACCTGTTCTTCGGCGTGACCGCCGGCAACATGGATTCGATGATCAACCGCTACACGGCCGACCGCAAGATCCGCAGCGACGATGCCTACACGCCCGGCGGCCAGGGCGGGAGCCGGCCCGACCGCTGCTCGATGGTCTATGCCCAGCGCTGCCGCGAGGCCTGGAACGACGTGCCTATCGTCATGGGCGGTATCGAGGGTTCGCTGCGCCGCATTGCCCACTACGACTACTGGCAGGACAAGGTGCGCCGCTCCATCCTGGTGGACTCCAAGGCCGACCTGCTGCTGTACGGCAATGCCGAGCGCGCCATTGTCGAAATCGCACACCGGCTGGCGGCCCGGGTGCCGGTGGAGCAGATCACCGACGTGCGGGGCACGGCCTTCATCCGGCGCGACACCCCCGAAGGCTGGTTCGAGATCGACTCGACGTCGGTGGATGCGCCGGGCCGGGTGGAGTCGCATGTCAATCCTTACCAGAACACGTCCGAGCAGGCCAAGAGCCAGGGTGGCAGTTGCAGCAAGGACGATGCGCCGGCCCAGGCCAACCCTGCCATCCAGCCGCTGGTCTTCATGCCCAACCCGGCGGCCACCGGCAAGCTGAAAGTTCCACCACGCGAGCGCTCGGTGATCCGCCTGCCGGCCTACGAGCAGGTGAAGAGCGACCCGGTGCTGTACGCCCATGCCAACCGGGTGCTGCACCTGGAAACCAACCCCGGCAATGCCCGGGCGCTGGTGCAGGCCCATGGCGACCGCGACGTATGGATCACACCGCCGCCCATTCCGCTGACCACCGCCGAAATGGACCTGGTGTTTGACCTTCCGTACGCCCGCAGCCCGCACCCCCGCTATGCGGACGAGGCCGGCGGCCACGACGGCACCACCAAGATCCCCGCCTGGGAAATGATCCGCTTCAGCGTCAACATCATGCGCGGCTGTTTTGGCGGCTGTACCTTCTGCTCCATCACCGAGCACGAGGGCCGCATCATCCAGAGCCGCTCCGAAGACTCGGTGATCCGCGAGGTGGAGGCGATCCGTGATTCGGTGAAGGGATTCACCGGCGTGATTTCCGACCTGGGCGGCCCCACCGCCAACATGTACCGCATCGGCTGCAAGAGCCCGGCCATCGAGGCCGCCTGCCGCAAGCCCAGCTGCGTGTACCCGGACGTCTGCTCGAACCTGAACACCGACCACGGCCCGCTGATCAAGATGTACCGGCGAGCCCGCGCGCTGAAGGGCGTCAAGAAGATCCTTATCAGTTCCGGCCTGCGCTACGACCTGGCGGTGAAGTCGCCCGAGTACATCAAGGAACTGGCTACGCACCATGTGGGCGGGTATTTGAAGATCGCCCCCGAGCACACCGAGGGTGGTCCGTTGTCGAAGATGATGAAGCCGGGCATCGGCGCCTACGACCGCTTCAAGAAGCTGTTCGACGCGGCCAGCCTGGAGGCCGGAAAGAAGCAGTACCTCATTCCCTACTTCATTGCAGCCCACCCGGGCACCAGCGATGAAGACATGATGAACCTGGCCATCTGGCTCAAGAGAAACGGCTTTCGCGCCGATCAGGTGCAAACCTTCTATCCGTCGCCGATGGCCACCGCCACCGCGATGTACCACAGCAACAAGAACCCGCTGCGCCGCGTGACCCGCGACAGCGAAACAGTCGACATCGTGCGCGGTGAGCGGCGCCGGCGCCTGCACAAGGCGTTTCTCCGCTACCACGATGCCAACAACTGGCCGCTGCTGCGCGAGGCGCTCAAGGCCATGGGCCGCTCGGATCTGATCGGCAATGGCAAGCACCACCTGATACCCACCTTCCAGCCGCTGAACGATGGCTCGTACACCAGCGCGCGCCGCAAGAACTCCACCCCGGTGGGTGTGAAGACCTCGCCGGTGACCAAGGGGCGGGTGCTGACACAGCACACCGGCCTGCCGCCGCGGGACAACGGATCGCGTCCGCGCAAGAAGCCCCCCTGACTCGCCGGGGGCTTGCGTCCGGGGCGACCGCCCGGATCGTGAGCCGCCCCTACAGCCTTGCCAGCCTGTCGATCGCCAGCCGCAGGGTGTCGTCCTGTTTCGCAAAGCAGAAGCGCACCACCCGCTGGTCAAACCCGCCGGCATAGAACGCCGACAGCGGAATCGCCGCCACACCGATCTCTGCGGTCAGCCAGCGGCAGAAGGCATCTTCACCCAGATCGCTGACCGCGGAAATATCCACACACTGGAAGTAGCTGCCCTCGCTGGGCAGCAGCTTCAGGCGTGTGGTGGCAAGGCCGGCGCGGAACAGGTCGCGCTTGGCGGCATAGAAGGCGGGCAGGGTGCGGTAGGGGGCCGGGTCGGCCATGTAGCGGGCCAGGCCATGTTGCACCGGGGTGTTGACGGTGAACACATTGAACTGGTGCACCTTGCGGAACTCGGTGGTGAGGGGCGCCGGGGCGGCGACATAGCCCACCTTCCAGCCCGTGACATGGTAGGTCTTGCCGAAGCTCGACACGATGAAGGTACGCGCCGCCAGACCGGGGAAACGGGCTGCGCTCTGGTGCGCGGCGCCATCGAACACCATGTGTTCGTAGACTTCGTCGCTGATCAGCAGGACATCGGTGGGGGCCAGCAGGTCCTGCAGCCGGAGCATTTCCGCCGGGGTCCAGCAGGTGGCGCTGGGGTTGTGGGGCGTATTGACGATGATGGCCCGGGTGCGTGGGCTGAGGGCCGCGCTGATCCTGTCGAAATCCGGCCGGAAGGTGTGGGGGGTGAGCGGTACCCGCACCACGGTTCCACCCGCCAGCTCGATGTTGGGGCCGTAGCTGTCGTAGCAGGGCTCCAGCACGATGACTTCGTCGCCCGTCCGCACCACGGCCAGGATGGCGGTGATGATGGCCTGGGTGGCGCCTGCGGTGATGGTGATCTCGTCGGCGGCGCGGTAGCTGCGGCCGTACTCGGCGGCCAGCTTGGCAGCCACGGCGTCGCGCAGGACCGGCACGCCGGCCATGAGCGGGTACTGGTTCAGGCCCTCAGCCATCGCATCGGCCACGGCCTGCACCAGGCGGGGATCGCAATTGAAATCGGGAAACCCCTGGCCGAGGTTGACGGCACCGTGCTCGGCGGCCAGCGCCGACATCACGCTGAAGATGGTGGTGCCAACTGCCGGCAGCTTCGATGCCAGTACCGGCGTGCGGGCCACGGGGTCGGCGGCGCTGCTCATAGCTCGTAGTCGTCCTGGTGGCCGTCCATGGCCCTGGCGATCAGCTTGCGGTCGAGCCGGTCGCCCAGCAGCTCGGCAAAGGTGTAGACAAAATTGCGCAGGTAGGCGCCACGCTTGAAGGCCACGCGGGTCACGTTTTGTCCAAACAGGCCGCCCACGGGGCGATTCACCAGGTCGGTGTTGGTCCCGTCGTCGCGCACGGCCATCTCGGCCACGATGCCCACGCCAAGGCCCAGGCGCACGTAGGTCTTGATCACGTCCGAATCGATCGCCTCGAGCGCAATGCGGGGCTCCAGCTTGCGCGCGGCAAAGGCCTGGTCGATCCGGGTGCGGCCGGTGAAGGAGGGGTGGTAGGTGATCAGCGGCTCCTGCGCGATGTCTTCCAGTGTGACGCGCTCCTTGCGGGCCAGGGGGTGGTCAACCGGCAACACCAGCATGTGCTGCCATTCGTAGCAGGGAAGCGTCACCAGTTCGGGGTAGTTGGACAGCGATTCGGTGGCGATGCCGATCTCGGCGATCTCGTCGATCAGCATCCGCGCCACCTGGTCGGGCGCACCCTGGTGCAGGCTCACGTTGACCTTGGGAAACGCCTCGCGCAGCTTGGCCACCGGCACCGGCAGCACATAGCGCGCCTGGGTGTGAGTGGTGGCGATCGACAGTGTGCCGCTGTCCTGCGCGCTGAACTGCTCGCCAATGCGCTTGAGATTGCCCACCTCGCGCATGATCAGCTCGATGCTCTTGAGCACATGCTGGCCCGGCTCGGTGATGCGCTTGAGGCGCTTGCCATGCCGCGCGAAGATTTCCACGCCCAGCTCTTCCTCCAGCTCGATGATGGCCTTGGACCCCCCGGGCTGCGAGGTGTGCAGGGCTTTCGCTGCCTCGGTCAGATTGAGGTTGCGGCGTGCGGCTTCCTGCACAAAACGGAATTGGTGGAGATTCATGGCTTGTTGTATATATGAATTCAAGCTAACGGCTTAAATCATTATGCAATACAAGTCTATGAAATGGCGATATGGGCGAGGGTTTCGATCAGCCGGGGGTCTTCTCCCACGGCGGGTAGTAGCTCAAATGCCACAGCGGGGTGGGTGGTGCGCAGCGTGGTCATGATCCGCGGCAGGTCTTCCCGGGCATGCCTGCCAACGCCAAGGAACATTGGCAGCACCCGGATCGACAGGGTGCCGGCGGCAACCAGGCTGGCAACGCAGGCCGGCAGGTCGGGGGGGCTCAGCTCGAGGTAGGCGCAGGCCACCGTGATGCCGGCTTCGCGCGCGCGGATGCGGTCTGCCACCGCCTCCATCGGCCGGTGCCAGAGGGGGTCGCGCGACCCATGGGCGAACAGGATGATTGCGTGGCTGGCCATGGCTAGCGCCTCAGCACCAGCCAGCCAAACGCCCC
>DASWYJ010000033.1:0-5712 GCA_036405035.1 Burkholderiaceae bacterium | reverse complement strand
GTAGGTCTGCAGCGCCTCGACCTTGGCGCGGGTCGAGGTGGTGGCATCCAGTTCGCTAAACAGCCGCGCGAAGCGTTTCATGCCCCGCCCTGCTCCACCAGCGTGTCAGTGACCATGCCCCAGCGCTCGAAATCGGGCGTGAACTCGTCGAGGCGCAGCATGCCCATGCAGGCCCGTGCGCCGGGCGCGAACGGTTCGCCCGCCGCCAGTCGCCGCGCCAGCAAGGTGGCCGCCATGCAGGGAATTTCCGGCCCGTGGTTGCCGCCGGCGGTGAGGTGCCAGGACACGCGGCGCGGTTGCCCGTCCATGCCCTGCCCGGAGAGCCGCACTACCATGCCGCCTTCGTCCGTGCCCCAGCCGTCGGCGATCGGCGCGACGCGCTGGATCAGCCCGGCGAGTTTTTGCGGCGAGCGGATGAAGCCGCGCCGCGTGAGCCATGCCACCGCCGCAAAGCTGCGCTGCGCCAGCCCCACCTCCAGCGCGGCGTGGAAGCGCGCGGTCTGCACACCGGCGTAACGCTCCGGCAGCAATTCCAGGTCCGGCACGTCGCACAGCGCGCCGAGGCGGGGCGGCATGCGCGCGAAGTGTTCCTCCACCGGCGCGGACCAGCCCGGCTCGGCCAGCCAGCGGCCGCCCTGCCAGACCCGCACCGGCTTGCCGCAGTAGCTCAGCACGGCGGCCAGCGTGGCCACGCCGCGCGGCGCCTTCTGCGCGGGGGCGATGCAGATGTGGATGGTCTCGATGTGCTCGAACTGGAGGCGCAACGCGTCGATGACGGCGGTGGACAGCGCCGGCAGCGTGCTGGCGCCGGTGATGGCGACACGTTCCGCGCGCACGAAATCGCCGGCCAGCAGGCCGCCGAAATCGCAGACGAAGCGCCGGCTGTCGGCCAGGTCCACGTAGTGCGCGCCGGCCGCCGCGCAGGCCCGCGCCACGGCGAAATCCTGGCCCTGGAACGGGCCGGCGGTGTGGATGACGAGGCCGGTGCCCAGCGCGCGCAGCCGCTCGGCCAGGTCGTGCGCACCGAGGTCCACCACCATCGGTTGCCCGCCCACCTCGCCGGCGAGCTTCGAGGCCTGGTGCGCGTCGCGGCCGGCGATCAGCAGCTCGATCGCCGGGTCGTGCGCCAGCGCCCGCGCGATGCGCGCACCGAAGTTGCCGTAGCCGCCGAGGATCACGGTTTTCATGACGGGGGTGTCTCCGGAGGCGGCACGGCAAGGTCCGCCTCAATGCGGTCGTCGCCGTATTCGGTGTCGAAGGCCTGGGCCTGGTAACCGGCCTCGGTCAGGTGGCGCACCATGACCGGCACGCTGCCGTGCGTGACGATGACGCGCGACGCACCCGTGGCGGCGATGGCGCCCATCAGGCCCGGCCAGTCGGCGTGGTCGCTCAGCACGAAGCCGCGGTCGTAGCCGCCGCGCCGGCGCGAGCCGCGCACCTGCATCCAGCCGCTGGCGAAGGCGTCTGAAAAATCGCCGAAGCGCTTCGCCCACAGGCCGCCGGCGGCCGACGGCGGGCACAGCACCAGCGCGCGTTTGAACAGCGCCTTGTCCGTCACGTCGGTGGCCAACAGCGTCTCCGGCAACGCCACGCCGGCGGCGCGGTAGGCGCGGTTCAGCGGCTCCACCGCGCCGTGCACGACGATGGGGCCGATGGCCGGGTCGATGCCCGACAGGATGCGCTGCGCCTTGCCGAAGGAATAGCACATCAGCAGGCTGGCGCGGCCGGCGTCGGCGTTGCGGCGCCACCAGTCGTTGATGCCGGCGAAGATCTCGGCGTCGGGCCGCCAGCGGTAGATCGGCAGGCCGAAGGTCGATTCGGTGATGAAGACATCGCAGCGCACCGCCTCGAAGGGTTCGCAGGTGGCGTCGGGCGCGATCTTGTAGTCGCCGCTCGCCACCCAGACCTGGCCACCGTGCTCCAGCCGCACCTGGGCCGAGCCGAGCACATGGCCGGCCGGGTGCAGCGAGACGCGCACGCCGTGGTGTTCCACCGCCTCGCCGTAGGCCAGCGGCTGCAGCGCGATGTCCTCGCCGAGCCGCGCGCGCAGCACGCCTTCGGCCGGCGCGGCGGCGAGGTAGTGGCCGTGGCCCACCCGCGCGTGGTCGGCGTGCGCGTGGGTGATCACCGCGCGGTCGACCGGCCGCCACGGGTCGATGTAGAAATCGCCGGGCGGGCAGTAGAGGCCCTCGGGCCGCTGCACCACCAGATCCGGATACTGCCGCAGCACCGCCGCCATGCCCGCCCCTCAGTAGCGCTTGCCCTGGACGAACAGGGCCACGCCCATCACCATCCAGGCCAGCCGCTCCTTGATGCGCTGCAGCAGCGGGCGGTTGGCATACTGCGCCGCGTCGATGCGGTGGCCGCCCTGCGCCATTGCGGCGACCAGCCGGGTACGCAGCAGTGCCGCAAACGCCGGGTCCTCGACCGCCACATTGGCCTCGCGCGCCAGCAGCAGGCTCAGCGGATCGAGATTGGAAGAGCCCACCGTGGCCCAGGGCCGCAGCGTCTCGCCGTCGATGACCGCCACCTTGGCATGCAGGAAACTCGCGGCGTACTCGTGAATTTCCACACCGGACTTGAGCAGTGCGCCATACACCGGCCGCGCCGCGTAGTACTGCATGAAGTATTCGTATTTGCCCTGCAGCAGCAGCTGCACCCGCACGCCGCGCCGTGCCGCGAGCGACAGCGCCTTGCGCAGCTTGCCGCCGGGCACGAAGTAGGCATTGGCAATGATGATCTCAGTATGGGCATGGGCAATCGCCCGGCGGTAGGCCTTTTCGATGCGGGTACGGTTGCGCAGGTTGTCACGCAGCAGCAGCGCCGCGCGTGCGTTGCCTGCCACCATGCCGGCTTGATCACCGGTTGCGGTTTCGGCGTGGGCCCCGCCGTGTCGGAAACTGCGCAATGCGCCGATGAAATCCCGCTGGCGGATATCGCGCATGCCCTGCAGCCGCTGCCACAGCTGTGCCATGGTGTGGCGCACCTCCGCCACCAGCGGCCCCTGCACGGCCACCGCAAAATCGAAGCGCGGCGCTTCCAGCGCCCCGTGGTTGGGGTCGTGGTAGTCGTCGAGGATGTTGATGCCGCCGCAAAAGGCGGTATGCCCGTCGACCAGGCAGAGCTTGCGGTGCAGGCGCCGCCACTGGCGCGGCAGCAGCAGGCCCAGCGTGCCCACGGGGGAATACACCCGCCACTGCACGCCGGCGTCGTCGAAACGGGCCTGCCAGTCGGCGGGCAGGCTGCCGGTGCCCACACCATCGACCACCAGCCGCACGTCCAGCCCGCGCCGCGCGGCATGCAGCAGCGCCTCGGCCACGCCCATGCCACTGGCGGTGAAATCGAAGATGTAGGTTTCGAGCCAGACCGCCTGCCGGGCTGCGTCAAGCGCGGCTTCCAGCGCCGCAAAATACTGGGCGCTGCCTTCGAGCAGGTGCAGCCGGTGGCCCGGCAGCGGTGGCAGTCCGGGCGTATCGGCCATGTCAGAACCGGAATTCCGCAATCAGCGGCAGGTGGTCCGACATGCGCCACCAGATGCGGCCGCGCGGGATTTCCACCCCCACCGGCTGCAGGCCCCGCGCATACACGTAGTCGAGCTGGGCCAGCGGCAGCCGGGCCGGGTAGGTGGCCAGCCGCTCATTTGCAAAATCGGCCAGGCCCAGCGCCAGCATCGCGGGCCGCAGGCGGGCATTCCAGTCGTTGAAATCCCCGGCCACCAAGAGCGGTGCGTGCGCGGGAATTTCGCGCGCAATAAAACGCTGCAGCTGCGCAATCTGGCGGCTGCGGCTGGCGGAAATGAGCCCGAGATGGAGCACGATCACATGCACCGTACGGCCCTCCACCTCCACCTGCACATGCAGCAAACCCCGCTGTTCGAAACGGTGGTCGGACATGTCCTCGTGGGCATGGGCCTGCACCGGCCAGCGCGACAGCAGCGCATTGCCATGCTCGCCATGGCGGGTGAAGGCATTGGTCTGGTACACCGCCTCGTAGCCCTCGGGCGCCAGGAATTCGGCCTGGGGCAGTTCGGGCCAGCGCGCGAAATGCTGCTGCTGGCGCCGGTGCAGCTTGCGCACCTCCTGCAGGCACACGATGTCGGCGTCGAGCTGCTCGACCGCATGGCCCAGGTTGTGGATTTCCAGCCGCCGGCGTGGCCCGAGGCCCTGCACGCCTTTGTGGATGTTGTAAGTGGCAACACGCAATACCGTCATCCGGCAACCTTACTGCAAAAACGTGGCAGCCACAGAATGGCCTCGGCATTGGACGGCGAGAAGCAGGTCTCTGCCGCCGACCGCCAGGGCAGCCACTGGAACGCCGTGTGCTCGCGCGGGCTCAGGCGCACCGCCGTGCCCTCCGGAACGCGCAGCCCGAACACACGCTCGGTATTACGCACCACGCCCGGTGCATAGCGGTGCTGCCACTGGGGGTAGATGTCGTAGACGTTCTCGAGATGCCAGTCGGCGAGCCCGGCAGCCAGCGGCGCGCCGGGAGAACAGTCAATGCCCGTCTCTTCCCCGACCTCGCGCGCGGCGGTAGTGGCGAAATCCTCTTCCGGGAAATCCTTGCTTCCAGTGACCGATTGCCAGAAGCCCGGCGCATCGGCCCGCTCGATCAGCAGCACATCCAGGGCCGGGGTGTAAATGACCACCAGCACCGACTCGGGCACCTTGGGCGTCACGGGGCGAAGCAGAGGGTCTGCCAGACGCGCCGGAAACGGGGCAGGCCATCATCCATGGGGGTGAAGAAATCAACGACCGGCAGGTTGTGGAAGGCCAGGCCCGCTGCCGTGAGCGGGTTGCCGCGCGGTGCGGCGCTGGTGAGCAGCATGTGGCGGCCACCGTACGGCGGCGAGGCACTGTCCACACTGAGCGCAGCACCGAACGCATCGAGCTGCAGTGCCGCCCATTCCTGCAGCAACAGCGCATTCGGGATGATGCCGTCCTGCACATGGGCAAAACCGTAGTGCCGAGAGGCTGCGGTGGCACCGGCGGCGGCCACCCACGGGGCCACGCTGCGCTGCGCATCGGTAGTGTCGCCCGGCGCTGCGAAGAAGCAGGCACGGTCCACCGCCTGCTGCTTGGCCGCGTGCACCGCCGTACCGCCCCCTTGCGAATGCCCGCCGACCCGGATCAACGCCCATTGCAGATTGCCACCGGCATCGACAAACCGGCCCCAGCCGGCCTGTGGCTGCTGCTGCGCCAGCAGGGCCAGCAAGGTGGTCAGGCGATTGCGGATGGCGTTGGCAGGGCTTACGTTCACCAGCGGCGATACCGCGTTGCCGGTGAGCGTTTCGTCGCGGATCAGGCGGGTGCAGTCGGCATTGCTGCTGCCCAGGCAGGCACCGGTGATGGTGCCCTCGTTGGGATAGGCCAGGCCGATGGCCGCGTAACCGTTGTTGGCGGCAGCCTGCACGATCAGCTTGTAGTGGTCGGGAATGGCGCCGGAACCGGGGAAAAACACGAACAGCAAGCCATTGGATGACACCGCCGGGTTGCGCGCCACATAGTGATTGCCAAAGCCGCTGTCCTGGCCCGCGCCGGCGGATGAAGGAGCGATGCTCAGCGTCTGCGGCACGGGAATGGCCGCGTCCGCGAACACCTGTACCGGAGCGGTGGCCGACAGGCTGCTGGCGCTGCCCGCCGTGACCCGCACCCGGTATTGGCCACCACTGTCAGCCGGTGCCAGCGGTGGCGTGGCGTAGACCGGACCCGT
>DASWYJ010000032.1:0-31836 GCA_036405035.1 Burkholderiaceae bacterium | reverse complement strand
GACGCCCGCTGGATGGTGGGCCGGCGTTCTTTCAAACCCGCATGCAGCCCATCACTGCTCCTCCAATCAACGCCATGGAGCGTGATCCGGTTCGTCAGCCTCTGGACGTGGGAGTGAGAGCCATCAATGCACTCCTGACTGTGGGACGCGGCCAACGCCTGGGGCTTTTTGCCGGATCAGGCGTCGGGAAAAGCGTACTGCTCGGCATGATGGCGCGCCACACCCGTGCCGACGTGACCATCGTCGGGTTGATCGGAGAACGTGGCCGCGAGGTCAAGGAGTTCGTGGAAGACATTCTGGGAACGGATGGCCGCGAACGTGCCATCGTTGTTGCGGCACCCGCTGATCTTCCTCCCCTCATGCGCATGCAGGGCGCCAACTACGCCACCGCCCTTGCACGCCATTTCCGTGACCAGGGAAAGCATGTGCTGTTGCTGATGGATTCGCTCACGCGCTATGCCATGGCCCACCGCGAAATTGCGCTGGCGCTCGGCGAGCCTCCTGCCACGCGGGGCTATCCGCCATCCGTATTTGCGCGGCTACCCCAATTGGTGGAACAAACCGGCAATGGCCTGAACGGATGTGGCTCCATTACTGCGTTCTACACCGTGCTGGCGGAGGGCGACGATCAACAGGATCCGGTTGCAGACAACGCACGGGCCATCCTCGATGGTCACTTCGTTCTGTCGCGCAGCCTGGCTGACGAAGGCCACTACCCGGCCATCGACATTGAGCAATCCATATCGCGGGTCATGCACAACGTGACTGCCGAGCGGCATCAGAAGCTGGCGATGGCGCTCAAATCGCTCTATGCACGGTACCAGCGCCAGCGCGACCTGATTGCAGTTGGTGCGTATATGCCCGGCAGCGATCCTGCCACGGACTTGGCGGTGCGCCTGTATCCCAGGATCGCCGGCTTTCTTCAGCAGGGGATGCATGAGGGTGCACCGCTCTCGGGAAGCATCGCTGAGCTCGAACAGCTGCTTGAGGGAAATCATTCATGAAAAACATGCAGACCCTGGCGCTGCTCATCGACCGAGCAGAGTCCGAACGCGACAAGCAGCAGCAACGAACACAGGCGCTGCACCAGACGGTGTGCGAGTCCCGGGGAATGCTGTCTCGGCTGGAAGGTTTTCGGTCGGAGTTCATCACCCGAAGCCCTGGCACGGATGGGCCGTCAGTAGACGCTACCCACCTGGATAGCCGGGCGTCCTTTCTGGGAGCCCTGGGCAACGCCATTGGCTCCCAGCGCAGCGTCTGCGCCGAGCGGGCGCGGGCCGAAACAGCGGCCAATGCACAACTGGCTGAGCAACAGCGCCGGCTGTTGGCTCTGCAGGCCCTGCACAGCCGCCGCACCCATGCAGAAATGGCAATGCAAATACGACGTGACCAACACGAATCCGACGCCTGGGCTGCTCGGGCATCCCGTACAACCGTTGCCCGAAAATCTACATGAAATCACCTGTGACCACTGCACCGCTGGAAAATCGCACAGCGCAGACCGTTCCACATCGTGCCCACTCCGTGGGAATGGTCGCACAGGACGTTGCAGGCAACGACTTCAACCAAACACTCCTCGCCCGCCTGGAAGATGCGGAATCGGAAGCTACCGGGGCTTGCACCGGTACGGCCGTAGCAGAAAAGCGTACCGACACGCTTTCCACGACCGAAACCCCATTGCCGCCGGAAAGCATCACCCCCGGTGACGCCCCATGTCCCGGGCAGAACCCGCCATTGGCCTACACCTTGCACGGTGCCATCGCAGGAGGATTGGGCAATCGACAATCGCCCATTCCGCCAGATGGTTCCATCGGCAATACAGCTGCAGCAGCCGCGCATGCTGACACCGTCAGCCTGTCCCCCCGGAGTCCTGCGACGTGGGAAAGTGCGTGTGGAACCACCACCGGTCCGGAAAGTGGTGCGGCGCCCTCTACATCAGACCGTCTCTTGAACCCCTTCATCAGCACATCCACTGGTACAAAATCCGGAGCCTCCGCTGCGAACGCCTCGACACAGGCGCTACCGGCCGGACCGGTCCCGGGAGTCGCTGGGGAAATCACTGCCGGCAAGGAAGGCATCTGCGCCGGGCAACGCGAAGCCTTTACGCCATCTCCCGTACAGAATGAAACCCTCTCGGGTTTGTCGTACACCGTTTCCACCGTACCGTCGCCAGGAGCGGATCAGGCTCCGGTACACCACGCCACCCTGCGCAGCCATCCGGACCACGCCACGTTCCATCCTGAATTGGCTGCGGAGGTTCGCGTGCTGGTCAAAGACGGCCTGCAACACGCCCAGTTGCAACTCCATCCCACCGAGCTGGGTCCCATCCACATCGATATCCGGGTGGAAAACCAGATCGCCGACATCCGCTTCTCCGTGACCCACGCGACCACCCGGGAAAGCATTTCCCAGTCGATGGAGCAGCTGCGGAACATGCTGGCAAGCGAGGGGTTGGGGCTCGGACAAACCCATGTCGGTACCGGATCCCATCACCAGAACCCTGCCCATGGTTCCCATACCGAACCGGCCCGGACCATGGCGGCGCACCTGGCTGCGGAAGGCGCACCGCCGCATGCAACCGGCATGCCGCAACTTGTGGCAGCAATGCGGGGGGTGCTGGACGTCTACGCGTGAACATCCGCCCAGGGAATAGCACTGCATTTCGAATCTTTTTCCCCCCTTTGGCCGGAGCACCGATGAGCACAATTGGTTACATAGAAAGATAGCCAATGTCCTCTGCAACCACTGCCCCATCAGCATCGCCGGAAATCAAGAAGAAAAGCAAAAAGGGTTTTCTGCTGATCCTGGGACTATTGCTTCTGCTGGGTGCTGCAGGCGCGGGCTCGTGGGTCTACCTGCAACGCCAGGCGGGAGACACCGCCCAGGCAGACGGCAGCCCAGCACGCAAGACGAAGCCGTTGTTCACACCGCTCGATGTATTCACGGTCAATCTCCAGGACACCGGCGGTGACCATTACGCGCAGATTGGTATCACCCTGCAGATCGAGGACGCCTCGGTCGATTCTGAAATCAAGGCACACATGCCGGCAATACGCAACAACATCCTGCTGCTGCTGGCCTCCAAAAGCTCTGATGAGCTGCTCACGCTGGAAGGTAAACAGCAGCTTGCGCGGCAGATCGGTGTGCGTACGGCGCAGGGCCTCGGGCTGGCCATTACCGATGCAGACACCGCTACTGCGGGCGCGATCAAAACCGCCAGCCCGTCCGGTGCACCGGAAAAGGCACCACGCAAGACCCCGGCGGAAAACCCGATCAAAGGCGTACTGTTCTCGCAGTTCATCATTCAATAAGAAATGCCATGAGCCAATCTACCCTGAGCCAGGCGGAAGTCGACGCCTTGCTTGCCGGCGTCACCGGGGAAACTCCTTCTACCGACGAATCCCCCGTCGACGCGGCCGGGGTACGCCAATACGATCTGTCCAGCCAGGAGCGGATCGTTCGGGGGCGAATGCCGACCCTGGAGATCGTGCACGAACGCTTCGCGCGAAATTTTCGCGTAGGACTGTTCAATTTCATGCGGCGAAGCCCCGACATTTCCGTCGGTCCGGTCAAGGTTCAGAAATTCAGCGCTTTCCTGCGCAACATCGTTGTTCCAACCAGCATCAACATCATGCAGGTTCGCCCATTGCGGGGAGCAGGCTTGCTGATCTGCGATCCGATGCTGATCTTCACCATCATCGACAACCTCTTCGGTGGCAACGGCCAGAGCCATGTACGGGTTGAAGGACGGGAATTTTCGCCTACGGAGCAGCGCATCATCCTGCGCCTGGTGGAAGTGATTGCAGCCGAATACGCCAAAGCATGGGCAACCATCTATCCGGTCACGCTGGAGTATGCGCGGTCCGAAATGCATACCCAGTTTGCGAATATCGCCACACCTTCAGAAATCGTGGTCTCGGCAACTTTCCATGTCGAAATTGGCGATGCCGGTGGGGATCTGCATATCTGCATTCCCTACTCGACGTTCGAACCCATTCGCGAGGTTTTGTACTCCCCCCTGCAAGGTGATCAAGCCGAGCCCGACAAGCGCTGGCTCACCATGCTCACGCAGCAAATCAAGTCCGCCACGGTTGAGCTGGCTGCGGCACTGGCCCAGCGCGACACCACCGTGCGGGACCTGCTCGCGCTGCGGGTTGGTGATTTCATCGAACTCCCCCGCTGCCCGACTGTCACGACCAGCGTCGACGGTGTTCCGCTGTTTGAATGTGACTACGGAACCCTCGGAGCGCGCTACGGTTTACGGGTCGTGGAAATCCTGGCCCATTCCACAGGTGAACCCAGCCCCGCACCGCCCCGCTGAATACGGAGAATCCCCATGACGACACCCGCAAGCGAAATCGAGCACGACGCCACGGCAGATGACTGGGCCCATGCACTGGCTGAAGCCGAAGCCGCGCAAAGCCCCCCTTCACGCACCCGTTCCGATGTGTTTCCGCCACTATCCCCCAGCTCCACGCTGACGCAGCGGGATGACATCGACATGGTGCTGGACATCCCGGTGCAGCTCACGGTGGAGTTGGGTCGCACGCGGATTCCCATCAAACACATCCTGCAACTCGCACAAGGGTCCGTCATCGAACTGGAGGCATTGGCAGGGGAGCCGATGGATGTGCTAGTGAACGGATTCCTCATCGCCCAGGGGGAGGTGGTGGTGGTCAATGACAAGTTTGGTATCCGCCTCACCGATATCGTGACGCCTTCTGAACGCATGCGCCGGCTCAACCGTTTTGCCTGAAAGCGGTCACGGAATGTCTGTTTCGTCGATCCTGGTGGTGCTGGGCCTTTTTGCGGTGGGAGCGTGCGTCGCATGGCGCAACTGGCAGCGGCACCCTGCGCGCAAGGCGGATGGCTGGCGCATGGAAACCCTCGCGCAGTTGCCTTTCGGACCCCGAGAGCGTCTGGTGCTGGTCCGCGTGGCCGACCGCCTCCTGGTCCTGGGGGTCACCTCCCAGCACATATCACTGCTGCGCGAACTGGAGGCTGCACCTTCCGGTGCCGAATCGGAAAACCAGCCTGCAGCGGAGCCTTCACCCGGCGGCGGATTCGCTGCATTGCTGCGCAATACCGTGCTCCAGCACACCGGGGACAGGGCATGAGCGGTCGCCTGCGCGTATTCGCCGGCGCTGCGCTGGCACTGTGCGTCCTGTGTACTCCCGCTATCGCGCAGCACCTGCCATTGTCGGTGGCTGCACAAACCAGCGGTGCAACCACGACCTACTCGGTACCGGTCCAGACTCTGCTGGCATTCGGCGCCCTCTCCTTCCTGCCCGCCATCCTGCTGCTGATGACCAGCTTCACCCGCCTGATCATCGTTCTCAGCCTGGTACGCCAGGCACTGGGGCTGCAAAGCACACCACCCAATCAGGTACTGGTCGGAATGGCCTTGTTCCTGACATTTTTCATCATGGGCCCCACGGTCGAAAAAATATACCAGGACGCCTACAAACCCTACAGTGAGCAAAAGCTGGGTTTCGAAGACGCCGTGACACGGGGCGCAGAACCCCTGCGCGCCTTCATGCTCAAGCAAACCCGACAGGCCGATCTGGAGCTTTTCACCCGGATCGCCGGAACTCCGCCCGTGGCCGCAGCGCAAACCCCGCTGCGCATCCTGGTCCCTGCTTTTGCAACCAGCGAACTCAAGACCGCATTTCAGACCGGGTTCATGGTTTTCATTCCCTTCCTGGTCGTTGATCTGATCGTCGCCAGCGTGCTCACGTCGATGGGCATGATGATGCTGTCACCCGTTCTGGTCGCGCTGCCCATCAAACTGATGCTGTTTGTCCTTGCCGACGGATGGAACCTGCTGATGGGCTCTCTGGTTGCAGGCTTCGGGATGGGCACATGACGCCTGAAATGGTGTTGTCCTACGGACGCCACGCCATGGAAATCATGCTGATGGTCTGCGCACCCATCCTGCTGGTTGCACTGGGTGTGGGCCTGGTGGTCAGCCTGCTCCAGGCGGTCACGCAGATCAACGAGGCCACCTTGTCTTTTCTCCCCAAGCTGCTGGCTGTCCTGGGTGCGCTCACCGTCGCGGGTCCCTGGATGCTATCGACACTGGTGGACTGGATCCGGCAGGTCATCACCTCATTGCCAACCGCCATCGGCTGACACGGCCGGATGTTCACGTTCACCTCGGTCCAGATGGACGCATGGCTGGCAGCCGGCCTGCTGCCCTTCATCCGGCTGCTGGCCCTGTTTTCGGCGGCACCGCTGCTGTCGCACCGATCGTTCCCCACGCGCAGTCGCGTGGTGCTGGCCGGGGCCATCACCCTGGTCATCGCCCCGACGGTTCACATTCCCGCCGGGGTCACACTGGCGTCCGCCTCTTCTGTCGGCCTTATCCTGCAACAGATTGGCGTTGGTCTGGCCATGGGCTTTGCGCTGCGCATGCTTTTCGCCGTATTCGAGATAGCCGGCGAAGCCATCGGTCTGCAGATGGGGTTGTCCTACGCCGGTTTCTTTGACCCCGCAGGCGGGCATCAACCGGCGGTGGGAAGCTGGCTCAAAACGCTGGCCATGATGCTGTTCATCGCCATGAATGGCCATTTGATGGTGATCGACGCACTGGCCTCCAGCTTCCGCGTCATTCCCATTGCGCCAGACCCCCTGTCCTGGCTTGGAAGTGTTCCGCTGGATGCCCTGGGAACCAGCATGTTTCGCCTGGCACTCGTGCTGGCCCTGCCGCCCACCATCACCCTGCTTTTTGTCTACGTGGTACTCGGCTATATCTCGCGTGTAGCGCCCCAGCTCAGCATCATAGCCGTGGGTTTCCCAATCACGCTACTGGCCGGCCTGACCCTTCTGACCCTGGGAACCGATCACGTACAGGTTGCGCTGACGGAAGGGTTGCAGGCCATTCTGGCACCCTGGCGCTGAACCGCTCAGGACACGGTTCCCATGCGTGAACGCAGCCGTTCCAGCACATGGATTCCGATCTTCTGCAAAGGCAGAATGACATCGGCCGCGCCGGCTGCGATGGCTTCGCGCGGCATCCCAAACACCACGCAGCTCGCCTCATCCTGGACAACGTTGTAGCCCCCCGCATCGCGCATGGCCCGCATGCCCAGCGCGCCATCTGCCCCCATGCCGGTCAGCATCACACCCAGCGAACGGGAACCCGCGTGCTGCGCCACCGAGCGGAACAGGACCTCGACCGACGGACGATGCCTGTTCACAGGGTCCCCATCATCCACCTCCGCGACATACCCCGCTCCCTGGCGCCGGATGCGGAGATGCCGTCCACCCGGGGCAACATACGCATGGCCCTGCAGGATGGCCTCCCCTTCCTGCGCCTCCTTGACACGCATCGCGCATTGGGCATCCAGGCGGGCCGCAAAGCTGGCTGTAAATCCTGACGGCATATGCTGGGTGATCACGATGCCCGGACCGTCTGCAGGCAGCATCCGCAATACTTCGCGGATGGCTTCGGTACCGCCGGTCGATGCGCCGATGGCAATGATCCGCTCCGAAGCAATCGGCCTCCCGGTGGGAATGTGCCGCGGCACCTGCGCGACAGGGACTGCGGCAGTGGCCCGGCGGCCTACCCGCGCCATGGCGGCCGCCCGGATCTTGGCAACGACCTCGTAGCCCATGTGCTCCAGCCCTGCCGCAGCACCGAACCTGGGCTTTGACACACACTCCACAGCGCCCAGCTCCAGCGCGCGCAACGTCACCTCGGCCCCCCGGGCGGTCAGCGTCGACACCATCACCACGGGCATAGGCCGCAGCCGCATCAGCCGCTCCAGAAAATCCAGCCCGTCCATATGGGGCATCTCGACATCCAGCGTGATCACATCGGGGTTCAGCTCCCGAATCATTTCGCGCGCCACATGGGGATCGGGAGCCATTCCCACGACCCACATATCGCCCGCCGCATTGATGATGCCGCTCAGCACGCTGCGCACCAGCGCCGAATCGTCCACCACCACGACGCGAATCGTCATGCCTGCTCCTGAAACAACTCGATTTCCCCACTCGCAGGCGCACAGGCCATGCGCCGCCGGTAGCCCGACTCCTGACGCTCCATTTCAGGAACACCCGACGGTGCCAGACGCTTGCAGAGCACGCGCCCGGCCGCAGGAAACATGCAAATGCGGCGGGGATACACATCCAGTACATCCTGCGCGACCACAGGAATGCGCTCCCGCTCCAGGAAACCCGCAACAAACGCCACATTGCGGCTTCCGATCTGCGTCGCCGCCAGGCTTTTCATCACCTGCCCACCGCCGAATACCTTGGCCTGCAAACGCTCCCGTTGCGCGCCCCGGTGCAGCAATCCGTTGATCAGCAACTCCATTGCGAAGGCGCCGAAACGGCCGCTATCGCCCTCACTTCCGGGACGCTCAGGCAACATGAAATGGTTCATGCCGCCAACGCCAGCACCGGGGTCATAGAGGCATGCGGCAATGCACGACCCCAATGTGGTGGTCAGCACCACATCGTCTTCAGATACAAAGTACTCACCGGGCAGGATCTTCACCGCTGCGCGGCCAAACTCGGTATCCCGGTAGAAAAAACCTGCTTGGTGGGCCTGCCGCGGCCGTTCGCGCAATGCCATCACATCCACTGGCCGGGAGGCGCGGTACACCGCCATCATCCACCCGTCCGGGTATACACCGTCTTGCCGGACAGGACAAACAGGTCGCGGTGGCTACCAAAATTTTCCGAGTGCCCAACCACCAGCAGACCACCGGGTTTCAGGGAGCGATACAGTCCCTCCAGCACCTGCCGCTGCACCTGCCGGTCAAAGTAGATCATCACATTGCGGCAGAACACGATGTCATAAGGCGTGGCTGGCCAGACATTTGACAGCAGGTTGAAAGGCCGGAAAGCCACCATGCGACCCAATTCGGGCTTGACCCGGATCTTGCCGGCATTGCCCCCCGTTCCACGCAGGAAATAGCGTCGCAGCCGATCTTCCGGCAGGCCCTTCGCACCCTCGATGGCATACACGCCACGCTCCGCTGTTGCCAGTACGTCCGTGTCCACATCGCTTGCATCGATGGTGCAGGCTGCCCCCATCCCCAGCGTTTCGGCAACCGTCATCGCAATGGAGTAGGGCTCCTCACCGGTAGACGCCGCACAGCACCAAATCCTGGGCGGGGCTCCCCGCAATTGCTGCAGATGCAGCGCCAGCAGATCGAAATGGTGGGCTTCACGATAAAAGGCCGTGAGATTGGTCGTGAGGCTATTGATGAATGCCTGCTCGGCCACACCGCCGGCCTGTACCTTGTCGAGGTAACTGCCAAAGTTGGCATAACCCTGGTCTCGCAGCCGCCGCGACAGGCGGCTGTAGACCATGTTGTGTTTGCTCACATGCAGGTCAATGCCCGCCTTCTGCCGGATCAGGCTCCGGACCCGATCAAAATCGGCCTGGCTGAACGCGATATCCCGCACAGGCTGTGGCCCGGCATGCAGCAGTGAGGGGGACATTCCGGACACGCCTTCCGACAGGCGGTTCACTGCACTGCCGTACCGGCCAACCCGATCTCCGCACCGCCCAACAGGGATTCGATATCCACCATGATCAGCATGCGCTCGCCAACACTGGCAATTCCGGTGATGAAACCACCTTCTCCCGCAGACAATTCCGGCGGCGGCTGAATTGCTTCTGCTTCCAGATCGATCACATCCGAGACCGAATCCACCACGGCTCCGACAACGTGCCCACACACGTTGAGCACCACGACCACGGTGATGTCGGTGTAGTCAGCCGCATCGCAACCCAGCTTGATCCGCAAATCGACGATGGGCACGATCACGCCGCGCAGATTGATGACGCCCTTGACGAAATGCGGTGCGTTGGCAATGCGGGTTGGCATCTCGAAAGAGCGGATTTCCTGCACCTTCTGGATATCGATTCCGTACTCCTCCGCGCCAATCCTGCAGGTCAGGTACTCCCCGGTCGGGGACGGGTTCACGCCGGGGCCATGCTCCTGGCGGGTCGCGCTGTCATTGTGGATATCCATGTTTTCTCCTTCACGTACGCGGGCCTGGTCGCGCGAATGTCAAAACTGGGTCCAGTCGTCATCGGCGCCAGCGGCGGTGGTAGGCCGCGGCGATGCACTGGCAACGGGCGGGGCGGCCAGGGAACGCGGGGCGACCCTGGGCAACTTGGGGGTGGGTGCCGCGCCTGTGCGGACCGGATGGGCCATCGCCACAGGGAACGGCACACCGGCGGGCATGCCATCGGCCAGCCGGAACTGCTGTACCGATCCCACCAGCTCGCCAGCCCGGGATTTGAGGTTCGTGGCGGCAGCGGCCAATTGCTCGACCAGCGCCGCGTTCTGCTGGGTCACCTGGTCAAGCTGCGTGATCGCCTGACCCACCTGCGAAATACCCAGCGTCTGCTCCTGGGCCGCTGAACTGATCTCGCCGATCATGTCGCTGACCCGCTTGACCTGCGTCACGATGTCGTTCATGGTGCGACCGGCCTCGGCCACCAGCTTGCTGCCGCCGTCGACCTTGCCTACACTTTCTCCGATCAACGCCTTGATCTCGCGTGCAGCCTCGGCGCTGCGCTGCGCCAGGCTGCGAACCTCACCGGCGACAACGGCAAAACCACGGCCTTGCTCACCCGCGCGCGCGGCCTCCACGGCTGCATTCAGTGCGAGGATATTCGTCTGGAAGGCAATACCGTCAATGACACCAATGATGTCGTTGATGCGCCGGCTCGACACCGAAATGCCCGCCATGGTGCTCACCACGCCATCCACCACCCGCCCGCCCTCTTCCGCCGCCTGGCTGGCCGCTGTTGCCAGCTGCGATGCCTGCCGCGCGGTATCGGCAGTATTGCGGACCGTGCCGCTGAGCTGCTCCATCGACGCGGCTGTCTGCTGCAGGCTTGACGCCTGCTGCTCGGTGCGGTGCGACAGATCCTCATTGCCGTTGGCGATCTGGCTGGAGCCGCTGGCGATCGAATCGCTGTTGGCATGCACCTGCGCCACCAGGCCGGTCAGCGCCTCGGCCATGGTCTTGAGTGCACCCAGCAGCTGGGCCGGCTCGTCGCGCCCTCCCGCTGGAATGTCCACACCCAGGTCGCCACCCGCCACCTGCTGCGCCACCTGGACCGCCTCATTGATGGGCCGGGTGATACTCAGCGTGAGCACCCATGCCGCCGCAACGCCGAAAACCACCGCCAGCGCGGCGGAAGCCAGCATCAGTTCGCGCATGCTCCCGTAGCCGGTCATCGCCACCGCCGCCAGCTCGGCGGCCTCTTTCTCCGAATAGCTGGCCAGCTGCCGCACCGCCTCGATCCAGCGCATCTGGGCGGGCAGCGATTCCTCGGCCAGCATGCGCTTGGCTTCGTCCATCTGGTCTGCACGCACCAGCCGGCCCACGCTGTCGGCAATCGGCCGGGCCATGCTCTTGCTGCGTTCAATCAACGCCAGCAGGTCCTGTTCGGTGCGGGTGGGCTGGGACATCTGCCGGAGCAGCCGGCGCTCCGCATCGTCGTAGTGGGCCCGCGCATCTCCCAGCTCGCGCAGCACGCGCTCACGCTGGTCAGGCGCCGTGAAGAGAATCAGGTCCCGCACCGAAGCACTGCTGCGGTTGATGGCCGCATACATGTCGTGGGCGGCACTGGCGTGCTGATGCCGCACGTTCACGATGTCCTCCATCCCCGCCTTCAGCTCCGATATGCGGTTGATCGACAGCGCCGCCATCGCCAGCAGCAAGGCCAGCATCAGGCCAAATCCCAATGCCAGCCGCTGGCCAATCTTGAGATTGCGGAGGATATGCGTCATGCGGAGTAACCTTTCTGGAGGAATGGGGGCCTTGCCTTGTTTTCGGCAAGGCAGCGCAGAAGCTGAGACTCCGTCAGCCGGCCGCGCGCCGGACCAGCGCAGTCACATCCAGGATCAGGGCCACCCGGCCGTCCCCCATGATGGTTGCGCCTGAGATGTTGGGGACCTTGCGGAAATTGGCTTCAAGGTTCTTCACCACCACCTGCTGCTGGCCTACGAGCTGATCCACCAGCAGCGCGATACGCCGCCCCTCCGCCGCCACCACCACCAGGATGGGCTGGGTCGACAGCGCCCCGGGTGGACGCGGCAGCGCGCACACTTCATCGAGCGGCAGCACCGGCAACCAGTCTTCGCGCACCCGCACAACACGGCTGTTGCCCGCGAGGGTGCGCACCGTGGCCGCGCTGGCCTGCAGCGACTCCACCACGCAGGCCAGTGGCAACACATAGGTTTCCTCGCCAATACCCACCGTCATGCCGTCCATGATGGCCAGCGTCAGGGGCAGGCGCACCTGCACCCGCGCGCCCTGCCCCGGTCGCGACTCCAGATGCACCGTGCCACCCAATCCCAGGATGTTGCGCTTGACGACATCCATCCCGACCCCACGGCCCGACACATCGGTCACAACGTCAGCCGTGGAAAATCCGGGCGCAAAGATCAGTTGCCACACGTCCTGGTCCGGCAGGTTGTCCGGCAACACCATGCCGTTCGCGCGGGCCTTGGCAAGAATGCGGTCGCGGTCCAGACCGCGACCGTCATCCACCACCTCGATCAGGATGGAGCCTCCCGCGTGCTGGGCCACCAGCGTGATGCAGCCCTGGGCCGGCTTGCCCGCTGCCAGCCGCTCACCCGGCGGCTCGATGCCATGGTCCAGTGCGTTGCGCACCAGGTGGGTCAGCGGATCGGTGATCTTCTCGATCAGGCCTTTGTCCAGTTCGGTCGCCTCGCCTTCGGTGCGCAGCTCCACCTGCTTCCCCAGCCGGCCCGCCAGATCGCGCAGCATCCGGGGAAACCGGTTGAACACCACCGCCATCGGGATCATGCGGATCGACATCACCGCGTCCTGCAGGTGGCGCGTCGTGCGCTCCAGATCCGTCAGCCCCGACAGCAGATGCTGCTGATCGGCCAGGTCCAACCGCTCCGCGCGCTGGGCCAGCACGGCCCGGGTGATCACCAGCTCTCCCATCAGGTTGATCAGCTGGTCCACCTTTTCCACCGCGACCCGGATGGTGGTTTCCGCCACCGGGGCCGGCGCGCGATCAGCACTGGGCGCCGGCGGCGAAACCATCACCGGTGCAGGAGCCGGTAAGTCTTCCGCCTCGAAAAGCCCACTGTCCGGCCACGGCGCCAGCAGCAGTTGCTCGCGCGGGACGTGGAAGCAGCACAGATCCAGCAGCTCATCGTCGGGCATCCCCGTTTCCAGCCGGAACCGCACCGTATGCGCCTCCTGCTGCGGCAGTGGTTCACACCGGACCAGCGTGCCCAAGCCGTCCACTTCGGCAAACAGGGCCAGCAGATCATCGGCCAGCGTGGTATCGGGCAGCGGGCCCGCCAGCAATTGCAGGCTGCGCATGCCGGGCGGCGAAGCAGGCGGACGGGTGGCAGCGACAGCCGGAGCCGGCGGCGCGGAGCCACTGCAGAAAGCCCGCACGGCCTCCACCAGTACATGCACGTCACCCGGGCCTTCTCCGGTGCCCTGCCGGCGTGCCAGCATGGCGCGCAGCGCATCGCCACAGGAAAGCAGCACATCCACCATGCGCACGCTCAGCGGCGTCTCGTGGCGGCGCAGGCGATCCAGCAGGGTTTCCATCGCGTGGGTCAGCGTCACGAGTTCTTCAAAGCCGAACGTTGCCGCACCGCCCTTGATGGAATGGGCGCACCGGAAGATCGCGTTCAGCGATTCGTCATCCGGCGCATCGGCATCGATAGTCAGCAACAGCTGCTCCATGCCCGCCAGGCTCTCCCCGGCCTCCTCGAAGAAAACCTGGTAGAACTGCGTCAGGTCGAACGGTCGCTCCCCGCCCGCCGCAGGCGCAGCCAGCGCCAGATCGCCGCTCAATTGACCACCTTGCGGACCACCTCGATCAACCGCCCGGGATCGAAAGGCTTGACCAGCCAGCCAGTGGCGCCAGCCGCACGGCCGGCCTGCTTCATCACGTCGCTGGACTCGGTGGTAAGGATGAGGATGGGCACGGTGCGGTGCTGGCCCTCGGCCCGCAGCGCGCGGGTGAGGGCCAGGCCATCCATGCGGGGCATGTTCTGGTCGGTCAGCACCAGATCCACCTGGCAGTCACGCAGCTTGTCGAGTGCATCCACGCCGTCGCGGGCCTCCACCACATGGTAGCCCGCGCCGGCGAGCGTGAAGGCAATCATCTGCCGCATCGACACCGAATCATCGACGGCAAGAATTGAGCGCATGGCAAATGCTCCTGGTTGGGGAAGGGGTGCCGGCCGGGCGTTGCCGGGGCAACGGCGCAGCGGCCTGGGAAAATCCGGATGCTGAGGTCATGGTGCATGGGACAGGGGTCCACGCACTGCATTGTCTGGACGGGCCGGGCGGGCAATGGGCGAAAAAGGGTTTGCCGGCCAGCGCTTTTCGCCCTCAAGATTCAGGCGTTCCGAACGCCTCCCTGCCCCCGGCTGCGCGCAGGCAGCGCACACAACAAAAAAACCGCCTTCACACAGGAAGGCGGGTTTTGGTGTTTCCCGACAGGACAGGACCGTGGTGCGCGGGGGGGGACTCGAACCCCCACACCATTGCTGGCGTCAGGACCTAAACCTGGTGCGTCTACCAATTTCGCCACCCGCGCGGTCCCCGGCGACAAGCGGAACCCCCGCCGTTGTCCGGCGGGAGCCGGTGGCGGGTGCGCTTTTCGCGTGGTGCGGCATTCTAGCCGCAGCGCGGGCCTGTCAGGCCGGCGCCGCAGGCTCGCGCCGCACCCTGAACCAGGCCGCGTACATCGCCGGCAGGCTGAGCAGCGTCAATACCGTGGCAACCACCAGGCCTCCCATGATCGCCACCGCCATCGGGCCCCAGAACACGCTGCGCGATAGCGGGATCATCGCCAGCACGGCCGCGGCCGCCGTGAGCACGATGGGGCGCAGCCGGCGCACCGCCGACTCCACGATGGCATCCCACGCCGGCACGCCACGCGCGCGGTCCTGCTCGATCTGGTCGATCAGGATCACCGAGTTGCGCTGGATCATGCCCATCAGCGCAATCACGCCGAGCAGCGCGACAAACCCGAAAGGCCGATCCAGCAGCAGCAGCGCGCCCGCCACGCCGGCGATACCCAGCGGCCCGGTCAGGAACACCAGCAGCGCCCGGCTGAAACTCTGCAGTTGCAGCATCAGCAGCGTGAAGGTGATGAACAGCATGATGGGCAGGCCCGCCACGATGGACGATGAGCCCTTGGCGCTCTCCTCCACCGCCCCGGCCACCTCGATGCGGTAGGCGGTCTGCCCGGCGGCATGCCAGCGCGCCTCGAGCGCTTTCAGCGCGGGCAGCAGTTGCGCGGTCACGGTCGCGCCCTGCAGGCCCTCGACGATGTCGCTCTGCACGGTGATGGCGTAGGTTCGGCCCTCGCGCCACATCACCCCGGGCTCCCAGGTGAAGGTGGGCTTGGCAATCTGCGTCAGCGGGATGGATTTTCCGGACGCGGTTGGCAGGTAGGCGTTGCCGATATCGGTGATGGCGTTGCGCTCGGCCAGCGGCTGGCGCAGCACGATGTCGATCAGCTTGTCGCCTTCGCGGTACTGGCCCACCGGGCTGCCCGCCAGGATGGTCCGCGAGGCCTGGGCGATGGACTGGCTGGTCACGCCCAGCGCGCGCGCCTTGGCCTGGTCCACTTCCAGCCGCAGCACCTTGACCGATTCGTTCCAGTTGTCGTTCACACCCCGGGTGTTGGGGTTGTCGCGCAGTGCGGCCTTCACTTCGTCGGCACGCTCGCGCAGCAACTGCGGATCGGCACCCACCACCCGGAACTGCACCGGATACGGCACCGGCGGGCCGTTGGGCAGCAGCTTGATGCGGCTGCGCACCTCGGGGAATTCCTGGGCCAGCAGCGCCGGCAGCCGGATGCGCAGGCTTTCACGCAGCTTCAGGTCCTGCGGCAGCACGATCAGCTGCGACACGTTGGTCTGCGGGAAAACCTGGTCCAGCGGCAAATAGAAACGCGGTACGCCGGAACCCACCCAGGTGCTGACCGAGGTCACCCCCGGCTCGGCCATCAGCCGCGCCTCGACGCGCTTGGCCACAGCCTCGTTGGCCGCGAACGACGTGCCTTCGGGGAACCAGATGTCGACCATGATCTCCGGCCGGCTCGAATCGGGGAAAAACTGCTGCTGCACCACCCCCATGCCCACAACACCGAGCGCGAAGGTCAGCACCGTCGCGCCGATGGTGATCCAGCGGTGCTGCACGCACCAGTCCACCGTGCTGCGGAAGCGCCGGTAGAACGGGGTGTCGAAATGCTCGTGGTGCTCGGCACCCGGTGCCACCGGCCTGGCCTTCAGCAGCGCATTGCCCAGGTAGGGCACGAAGTACACCGACACAAACCAGCTCAGCACCAGCGCGATCACCGTGACGGCAAAGATGGCAAAGGTGTATTCACCGGTGGTCGATTTGGCAATGCCGATGGGCAGGAAACCGGCTGCGGTAATGAGTGTGCCGGTGAGCATGGGCATGGCGGTGACTTCGTAGGCAAAGGTGGCGGCGCGCACCTTGTCATAGCCCTCCTCCATCTTGCGCACCATCATCTCCACCGCAATGATGGCGTCGTCCACCAGCAGGCCCAGCGCAATGATGAGCGAGCCCAGCGATATCTTGTGCAGCCCGATGCCCCAGTAGTTCATGGCAAGGAAGGTCACCGCCAGCACCAGCGGAATGGTGATGCCCACCACCAGGCCGGGGCGGATGTCGATATGCCAGCCAAACCGGCCCCCCTTGTGCAGGCCCAGTGCAATGAAGCTCACCGCCAGCACGATCACCACCGCCTCGATCAGCACCCGCACGAACTCGCCCACCGAGCGCGACACCGCCTGGGGCTGGTCCTGCACCTGCACCAGCTTCACACCGGCCGGCAGGTTCTTCTCGATCTCGGCCGTGGCGGTTCCCAGCGCCTTGCCCAGCGCAATGATGTCGCCACCCTTGGCCATCGACACACCCAGGCCAATCACTTCCTTGCCCTGGTGCCGCACCTTGACCGACGGTGGATCGACATACCCCCGGCTGATGTCGGCAATGTCGCCCAGCCGCAGCTGGGCACCCGAGCTGCCACGGATCGGCATGGCGCGCAACTGCTCGACGGCCTGGAACTGCCCGGCCACCCGCACCTGCACCACATCCAGCGGGGTCTGCACCGCACCGGCGCTCTCCACCGCGTTCTGCTGGCCCAGCTGGGCCAGCACCTGGTTCATGTCCAGCCCGAGCTGGGCCAGGCGCTTCTGCGAAATCTCGATGTAGAGTTTTTCGTCCTGCACGCCAAACAGCTCCACCTTGGCCACGTCGGCCACCCGCAGCAGGCGCTGGCGCACGTCGTCGGCGAAGTCCTTCAGTTCGGCATAGCTGAAGCCGTCGGACTCGAGCGCATAGATCACGCCATACACGTCGCCAAACTCGTCATTGAAGAACGGGCCCACCACGCCCTGCGGCAACGTGCCCCGCATGTCACCGATCTTCTTGCGCACCTGGTACCAGACGTTGGCCACCTCGGCAGGTTTGGACGAATCCTTGATCTGGAAAATGATCTGCGACTCGCCCGGCTTGGAATAGCTGCGGATCTTGTCGGCATAGGGTGCCTCCTGCAGCGTGCGCTCCAGCTTGTCGGTCACCTGCTCGGCCACCTGCTGCGCCGTGGCGCCCGGCCAGTAGGTGCGCACCACCATCGCCCGGAAGGTGAAGGGCGGGTCTTCGTCCTGGCCCAGCTGGAAATACGAGGCAAAACCCAGCAGCAGCAGCACCACCATCAGGTAGCGGGTCAGCGCAGGATGCTCGAGCGCCCAGCGCGAAAGGTTGAACGTATTGCGCGGCTGCACGCGGTCGTCACCGGAAGAGGAAGGGAGCTGCATCACCGGCTCACTTCGCACCACTGGCTGCCGCGGCAGGCGCCGCCACCGGCGGCGGCGGCGGAGTGTTCACCGTATTAGCTACATTTTTAGTAGCTGAAACTGCAGACTGGGTGCTGGGCAGAGCCACTTTTTCCTGATAAATGGTGACTTTCTGGCCCGGGGACAGCACATGCACGCCCGCCGCAACCACCCGCATGCCCGGCTGGATGCCCGCAGCGATCACCGCCTCGTTGCCGTCCGCCGTGGCGATCTGCACCGGCTGCGACCGCACCGTCATCGTGGCGGGGTCCAGCACCCACACCGCCGTGTTCGGGCCATCCTGGCGCAGCGCGCTGGTCGGCAGCTTGATGACCTGCAAGCCACCCGCCGGCGCCAGCGCTTCCGGCACCACCGTGACGGTGGAGCCCAGCGGCAAATCCTGCTGTGCATCGAGCGCCACCTTGACGGTGTAGGTCCGGGTCACCGGGTCGGCGCTGGCACCCACCTCGCGCACCCGGCCCACGCCGGCTGCAGCCTGGCCCCAGGCCTTCACCGCCACCGCCGACCCCGGCCGTATCGCCGCCACCCGGTCTTCCGGCACCGCGAACACCACGTCGCGCGGGCCATCCTGGGCCAGCCGCACCACCGGCGTGCCGGCACTCACGACCTGTCCCGGCTCGGCTTCCACTGCCGTCACAACGCCTGCCACATCCGCCACCAGGCTGGTGTAGCGCGCCTGGTTGCCCTGGCTGGACAACTGCGCCTGCGACTGTTCCAGGCCGGCCTGCGCAGCCTTGAGCGTGGTTTCACGGCGCTCTAGTTCGGCGCCGCTGATGAAGTTCTGCGCACGCAACTCCTGGTAGCGCTTGAAATCGGCCGCCGCGAGATCGCGGTTGGTCTGCGCAGAAGCGACCTGGGCACGGGCGGCGTCGGCGGCCAGCCGGTAGTCCTGCGCATCGACCTGCGCCAGCACCTGCCCCGGCCGCACCCGCTGGCCCACCTCGGCTTGGCGCTGGATGATCTTGCCGGCCACCCGGAAACCCAGCCGCGATTCGACCCGCGCCCGCACCTCACCCGAAAACTCGTGCACAGCGCGCAGGCTGTCGGTTCCCACCGTGAGCACCTTGACCGCCCGCACCGGTTCCGGCGCAGGCGCAGGCCGTGAACACGCTGCCAGCAGCACACACAACGGCACCGCCCAGGCACCCACAAGCCACGTGTTCCTCATACAACCCTCTTTTAATGACTGACTGGTTAGTAATCTATCGCGCAGCCTGCCATTTGTCAAACGTTTGTTGCCGTGGGATCGTGCCGGCTCAGCGCTCCCCCTGCGCGATGGTCCGGCGCGCCGCCGCACTTCTGGGAACCCGCGGCACCAGCACCCGCCAGGCAAGCACACAGGACGTGATGCACAGTGCCAGCCCCAACAACGACAGGCCCACCACCAGCCCATGCCGCACCCATGGCCATGCGAGCAGCGGGGCGAAGTCGAAGCTGTGCAGCCCGTTGTAGAGCACCCGTTGCCACTGGGTGGAAGGGTCGGCCCGCAGCAGGATGCGCGCTGATGCGGGGTCGGCGTACACCGCCACACCATCGGACCACTCGGCGCGCCAGACGGGCAAGGGCCGGATGTGGCGCACATCGGGACTGCCCGGATGGCGGGCGTAGTACATGCCATCGTAGGCATCCAGGCGGCGCACCACGGGCATCCCCACTTCGCTGCGCAGGCCAGCCAGCGCAGCCAGCACCGTGGCATCGGGCACCGCCGCAACGGGTTCCTGCGCTGCAGCGCCCACTTCTGCACGCACCAGCAATTGCCGCTCGGCATCACGCAGCCGGTACCAGGCCTGCCCGGCAACCTGCACCACGTCCAGTTCGCGTAGCGCAAGGCCATGTGCCCGGGCCTGCCGTACCGCCGCCGCGGGGTTGTCCAGCGCTGGCGCCGCCGCACCCAGCCACTGCATGCGCTCGGAGGATGGGACGCCACGCGACGAAAAAACGCCGAAGGGGTTCATCGACATCAGGCCCGAGAAAATCCATGTGAGCGTGAAAATCGCGGCAACCAGGCCCGCAATGTGGTGCCAGCGCATCCAGAACTTGCGGTACGGAATCCAGCGGTTGCGGTTGAGAAAAAGCTGCCACACGCCCAGCAGCAGCCCGGTGGCGGCCAGGAGCACCGCCGCAATGGAGGTCCACACCACCACCTGGTGCCAGACCTTCGGAAACTGCCGCAGCACGGTGGGGTAGATCCAGTGCGGCACGGCGCCGAGCCAGTTCCAGAAGCGTTCGCTGCGGCGCGTGTCGCGCACCACCTCGCCAGCGTCCGGCGACACATAGAGTTCGAGCCCGTCGGCACCGTCCAGCGCCACCTTAAACAGCGGGCGGTGGCTGTCGAGCCCCTGCGCAACGGTCCACTGGTCGCGTTCCAGCATGTCTGTTTGCACTGCCTGCCGCTGGCTGAAGGCCGCGGCAACAGCGGCGGCCTCCTCCGGGCCCAGCATCGGCAGCAGCTTGCCGGTGCCGGCCTCCACAGTGCGCCAGCGCGGCCGGCCACCGTCCGGGGCAAGGAGACGCCACACCGGCGTTGGCCCGTGCATGCCCAGCCGTGCCTCGGTGAAGTGCAGCCCCGCCCGCTGTGCAGCCTCCTGCGCGGAGAGGCAGCAGCCCGCCGGGACCTCCAGCGGCGGCAGGCCCGCCAGGCGCTCGGTCTGGCCCAGGCTGGGGAACGGCACGAAGTACAACACGATGCCGCTGGCAAACCACACCAGGAAAAAAACGGCCAGCACCACGCCCAGCCACTTGTGCAGGAAGACGAGAATCTTCTTCACTGGATACCTCCCTGGCGCAGCGTCAGAAGCTGGTGCGGGCGGTCAGCTGCAGCGTGCGCGGCGCACCCATCAGCCAGCGCACGTTGCCGGTTCCCGACAAGGCGTAGTCGCGGTCGGTAAGGTTTTTCAGCGCCAGCGCAACGTTCAGGTTGCGGGACCAGGTGTAGGCCAGCGAGGCATCGAGCACCGTGTAGGCCGGCAACCGGGTGGTATTGGCGGTGTTGGACTGGCGTTCGCCCACATAGCGCGCACCCACACCGGCCTGCCATTGCGGCAGGAAACGCCAGGTGGTCCACAGGCTGGCCGTGCGTTCCGGCACGCCAACAGGCACATTGCCGGCACGCGACACCAGCTGACCGGAAACCGACTCGTTGAAATCATCGAAGCGTGCCCGCAGGAAGGCCGCATTGGCATCCACCGTCCAGCCCGGCAGCGGTTGCGCGGCAAAGGCCAGCTCGATACCCCTGGACGACTGCTGCCCCACCTGCAGGGTGACGTTGGGGTTGCCCGGGTCACGCGTCAGCAGGTTGCGTTTTTCGATCTGGTACAGCGCCACCGTCCACTCGCCGCGCACGGCAGGCACACTGCCTTTGGCACCGACCTCGAGCTGGCGGCCCTTGGTCAGGTCCAGTGTGTTGCCCCCATTGGGCAGCGACAGCGCACCGCTCAGCGGGTCGGTGCCGGTGCCGTACTGGCCATAGAGCGACAAGGTATCGCTGGCCATCCACACCAGTCCCAGGCGGCCGGTGGTGGGTGCGTATTCCTTGACCAGATGGACACCGGTGCGCAAATCGGTGTTGTCGAAATCCATGCGTTCGTGGCGCACGCCCGCCACCAGCTTCCATTGCGGCGTGAGGTCCAGCACGTTCTCGGCGAACAGCGCAGTGGTTTCCAGCACGGAGCGGCGTCCCGGCACCGTCGGGTCAGGGCTGGTGAAAACGCCGGCATCGAAGATGACCGGGTTCACCGTGCTCGACCCACGGAACGGCGAGTTGTTGGTGTGCAGCAGCGACGCGCGGTACCAGTCAACGCCGGCGACAAAACGGTTTTTATGGCCGGCAAGGGTGCTGTCGAGCGTGGCATCGAATCGGTTGCCCACCTGGTGCTGGTTGTGCAGGATTTCGAGGTAGTCGCTCCGGTTGACCTGTGTACCGGCTGCGTTGAACGTGTAGGCCTCGATGTTGCGGTAGTGGCGGTCGGTGGTCAGGTAGTAGGTTTCGTTGCGCAGGCGCAGGCTGTCACTGGGCTGGTACTCCACCGACAGCCGGGTCACCTTGTCATCGAACTTGACGAGGGAATCGTCCACGTTGTAGTTGATGCGGCGCACACGCGGATCGGTTTGCCCCTGGAACAGCGGGGTACCGAAGTAGCGGGAATCGTCATTGACACCACCATCGAGCGCCAGCGTGACCTTCAGATCGCTGCGCGGCCGCGCGGTCAGTGCCAGCGAATAGTTGTGGCGCTGGTAGTCGGAAAAGCGGTGCTGGTAGCCGTCGCTTCTGGACGCATCGAGGTAGACCGAATAGGCCAGCACCTCATTGATGGGGCCGCGCAGGCCCACGCCGCCCTCCAGCGTGTGGAAGGAGCCGACGCTGAGGAAAGCCTCGGCCTCGCCGCGGTCGAAACGCGGCTGTTTGGTGGTGTAGTTGATGGCGGCGCCAATCGCGCCGTCACCGTAGAGCACCGAGGCCGGACCGCGCAGCACCTCGACCGATTCCAGCGGCCAGGTGGAGAACGGGTAGGTGATGGTGCCCGAGGCCGCCACCAGGCGGGTGCCGTTGACCAATTGCGCCACCGAGTTGTGGCCGGTGAAGCCGCGGGCTGCGAGGGTGGTGTTGCCGTTGCCGGGTGCCGGTGATTCGGTCACCCCCGGCAGGCGGATGGCCACGTCCTGCGCGCGCGTCAGATTGCGCTCCGCAATGTCGGCTCCCGTCAGGCTGCTCACGCTGGCCGGTGTTTCGCGTGGTGACAAGCCCAGCCGGGAGCCCGTGCCGTGGGGCGCGTCAAGACCCAGGCTGCTGCCGGGCACCACGCGGCTGTCGGTCACATTGACCAGGGGCAGGTCCCCGGTCTGGGCCTGTGCCGCAGCGGCGGCACAGGCCATGACGGCGAGGCAAATGGGGGTGCCGGTACCACACGAGGACAAACGGCCCTTGCGGGAACGGGTGGGGAGATGGTTTTTCATGGGCATCTTTCTGCAGGGGGTGGAAAAAATGGCCGCGCCGCTCATGCGGCGCCGAGGGCCGTGGGTCTGGCCGCAGGCTGGCGGCTTTGCCACGCCGCCCCGCCCACAACCACCAGCGCAATGGCGACCAGCGCCAGCAACTGCTCCAGCAGCGCGGCACGCACAACGGCGGGAGGTGGGGGGGCGGCATCGGGCTGGCGCTGCAGCAGCACGCCACGCAGCGGCGGCGGGACCGCCGCTGCGCGCGCGGTGGCTGTGGGTGCAGGCGGCGCGGACAGCGGCGACACGTCTTGCCCGGCCCAGCGCTGCACCGAGGCCAGCGGGTTGGACAACGGAGCTTGCTGTGTGAGTTCGTTGTACAGGCTGGCGAGTTGCTGCCGGGCGGCCGCGTCGGCCTTCCAGTAGCCCAGCCGCTCGGCCTGGACCAGCCGCTCCAGCGTCTGCGCATAGGCCTGGGGATGGCTTTTGAGCCACTGCGGCAGGCCGAGCTGGTGCTTGTCTTTCACCAGCACATCAAAGAAGCTCTGCCAGTGGTCGGGCCGCACGGTGTCCGGGGCCACGGCCTGCCAGCCCCAGGTGAACTGCACCGCCTTGAGCACCTGCAGCGTGCCGGCATAGCCCTCGGCCTTTTGCGCCTGCAGCCAGCCGGGATGCAGGTAGCGCGACTGCATTTCCAGCGCGATGCTGCGCTGCGCACTCTCGGTGGTGGGCTCGCCGGCGTCATGCAGCTGGCTCACGTACAGGCCCAGCGGGTCTTTCTTGCCGGCACTGCGCGCCGCGGCGGCCAGCCCGCCCAGGTACTGGAAGGGGTCGTCCGAGGTCACCATGGCAAACAAGTGCGAGCTGCGCGACAGCAGCGCCGCGTCGGTCTGGCGCAGGTGGGCGCCCAGGGCCTGTACCGCCGCGGCGGCGGGCAGGCCGACCAGGGGCTGGCCATTGACATAGGGCTGGCTCATGCGGTTCAGGAACAGCTGGCCCAGGCGCTGGTCTTCGCCGCCCGAACCGTCGGCCTCCCTGCCCTCGCGCCGCAGGCCATCGGACTGCACCGCATCGCCGATGCCGGTGCCGTAGTCGCCCACCGCGTTGCCAAACACCCGGGCGCGGGCCAGGGCCTGGGCCTGCGCCAGTGGCAGGCCGCGCTGGCGCAATTCGGTCGTCACCTGGGCGGTGTTGCGGGCCACGGCGTTGGGCACACCGGGCTCGGCGCTGGCCGCAGCGGCTACGGCCTGGTCGATCAGGGCCATCAGCGCCGGAAACTGGTCGCGGTAGGAGCCCGTGATGCTGAGCAGCACATCGACCCGCGGCCGCTGCAACTCGCCGGTGCCGATCACCTCGATGCGCACCGGGCGGCCGGACTCGTCCCACACCGGGCGCACGCCCAGCGCCACCAGCGCCTGCGCTTCCATGATGCCCTGGTGCCGCAGGGTTTCGCCAGCCCACAGCGACAGGGCCATGCGGCCCGGCGCCTGGCCCTGGTGTTGGGCGCGCCAGTCTTTCAGCCAGTCGTTGAACAGGGTCTGCGCCACCGCATAGGCCTGGCGCGTGGGCAGGCGGCTCGGGTCCAGCCCGGTCAGGTTGCGCCCGGTGGGCAGGCTGTCGGGGTTGCGGATCGGGTCACCGCCGTAGGCGGCGGGAATGAAGCGTCCGTTCAACGCCGCCAGCAGGCCGGGCAGTTCGCCTTCGGTGGCCAGCAGGGCTTCGAGCTGTTGGGCGCGCTCTGCCAATTTGAGCAGGGCCGGCGTGTCGATGGGCTGGCGGGCCGCGCGGTTGGGCACAAAGTCATCGGCGCGTACCAGCTTGCCGGCCGCGGGCGGCGTTGGCGCCAGCGGCGGCCGCAAATCGAGCACGCTGGCGGCCTGGGCGTCGCGCAAGGCCACGCTGAGCCAGCGCGCGGGACGGGCCGTGGCCACCGACTGGTGGTGGATCAGAAAGGCTTCGTCGATGTCTTCGCCCAAAGCCTCGATCAATGGCTTGCGCAGGATCTGCAAAATGGTCTGCCGCCGCGCCAGTTCGTCAGGCGCACGGCCAAACACCGCCAGGCCTTGCGGCTGCGCGCTTTGCGCGAGCTGGTCCAGATGCGGATGCAGCAACTCCAGAAAGCCCTCGAAGTGGGCCGTGATGCGCTCGGCCGTCCAACCCAGGTCGCGGTGCAGCTGGTGCTCGACGAACTGCGCGGTGAGTTGGCGTTCCAGCGCCTGCCGGGTTGGGCCGGCGTCCACCGTTTCCCATTCGTGCATCAGCTCGTGCATCTGCGCCATGCGGGCCTCGAAGCCGGCCGGCGCAAACTGCGGCGTGCGGTGGCTGACCAGCACCGCGCGGCCACGGCGCTTGGCGGTGAGGGCCTCGCCCAGGTTGTCGACGATGTAGGGGTAGACCACCGGAATGTGGTCGGAGGCGCTGGCCAGTGGCAGCAGGGCGTCGTCCCACACATCGAGCGCGCGGGCCTTGC
This sequence comes from Burkholderiaceae bacterium, assembly GCA_036405035.1. Lineage (GTDB taxonomy): Bacteria > Pseudomonadota > Gammaproteobacteria > Burkholderiales > Burkholderiaceae_C > PCRC01. The sequence goes on along the minus strand of DASWYJ010000032.1, from coordinate 6,558 downwards.
CGGGCGCCCATTCCTGCGTGCCATGCGTGCCAAAGTGCACCAGCGCATCGGCCTGCCCAACCCATAGGTACACCGCCAGGTAATGGTGCGACAGCGGGGTCTTGCTGCGGTGGGCAAAGGGGTTCTGCCCGCGGTGCAGGGTTTCCTCGCGCGGCGGTTGCGGCAGCACGCTCAGATTCCCCATCTGCATGCGGGGAATCACAAACACCGGCTGGCCCTGCCAGCGCACCACATAGCGGCTTTGCGCCGGAGTGCCCCAGCGGGTCTGGATGCGCTCGCGCACCGGCGCCGGCAGCTGGGCCCACCAGGCCTCGTAGCGTGCCAATGGCAAGGCGTCGGCCTGGTTGCGCTGCAGCAGGCCGACCAGATCAGCACCGTCGTAGTAGGCCGACAGCAGCGGCTGCAGGCCCGAGATCCAGTCGGTCTCGGCCACGCGCTGGGTTGTGTAGCCGGCGTCCTGCAGGCCCTGTGAGACCTGCTCCAGGCTGCGCGGCACGTTCAGGAACGAGGCGCCGAAATTGCTGCCGCCCGGCGGGTAGTTGTAGACCATGGCGACCAGCCGCTTGTCGGCCACTGGCTTGTTTTGCAAGACCAGCAGCCGACGCACCTTGGCCACCACCGCGTCGGCCTGGCGCGCAATCAGCAGCGGCTGGCCGCGCGGGGTTTGGGCGGCTACCAGCACCGGGTCGACCGTGCCGGCCCCCTCGGGCTGGGCCAGGTAGAAAGGCACATCGGCCGTGCTGAGCCCGGTCTCGTCTTTCTCCCAGGCCGCCACATCGCCCTGGCGGTGGACCTGCGTGGCCAGCACCGGCACGCCCCAGCGGGCAAACAGCGGCTGCAGCGCCGCGCCCTGGGGCAGCAGCTGGTGGGTGACGATGGCGCGCGCATGGGGACGGCGCGGGCCTGGAGCCTCCTTGTCGTTCGGCAACTCCAGCAGGCTGGCCAGTCCGGCCGGGTCGACCTGCTGGCCAAACACCGCGTAGGCGGCCAGACCCTGGGCTTGGAAGCGGGCCAGCCAGGCGTCCAGCCAGTCGGTCGTGCCATTGACGAAATGATGGCGGTGCACCAGCACCGCCACCGGTGGCAGGTCGCGCAGCGCCGGCTGGTCTTGCTGCCAGCGCGCAAAGGCCGCGGCATCGGCCATCAGACCTGGTGCCTGCGGGTGGTAGACGCCCCGTGCCGGCCAGGGCTGGGCGGCGGGCAGTGGCGGCAGCGGCTGCCCTTTCAGCAAGGCACTGGCCAGCGTCACCGCCTGCTGCACATTGCGTTCACCACCGGCTTGCAGGTAGCTGGCCATGCGCTCGGCGGGCGTGGCAGTGGCAGCCATGCCCGCGTTGGTGCCCTCGGGTGCCACCCACACCAGCCGGCCGGGCGCAGCCGCCTCCCAGGGTGCCAGGGTGGTCCCAAGCAGGCCGCGCAAACGCGCCAACACACTGGCATGCGGCGCATCGATCCAGACCAGCGCGGCCTGGCGCAGGGCGGTGCGCAACCTGGCCTGCTCGGCCGGGGTGAGCGCCGGGGCGCCGGGCAAGGGATGGTCAATGTGCTGTACCACCAACCCGGCCTGGGCCCCCAGCCGCTCGACCAGCGCGGTGCGTGCCACCGGGGTGATGTCACCGGTGATCCACAACACACCCCCGGGAATCGTCTGCGCCTGCACTGGCACCAGTCCGGCAACGCACAGCAGCAGCGCGCCAACGCAGGCCCACCCTGCGCGCATCACCGCCCTGCCCCTGGTGATTTACCCGTTGGCATGGCGGTGCCCGCAGCCGCAGAAGCGGCCTCGCCGGCCTCCGGCACGTAGACGATGCTGCCATCCTTCAGCCGGTAGGCGACACCGGCGCGTACACCGCCACCCTGGGCCGCGCTGCCCGCACCCTTGTAGGTCACGTCCCTGCCGTCCTCGCGCACCACCACTTCCATGCCGGGCTCGCCCGCGTTGCGGACTACGCTGGCGCTGTTTGGTGCGGCACCCTGGCTTTGCGCAGCGACTGCGGTGAGCAACGCCACCACCAACACCAGAAACACATCGACCAGGTTGACCGCCGACAGCATGGGGTCGTCATCGTCTTCGGCCAGCACATGCAGGTGCCGGAACGCCGTGCCGCCGCCACGCACGCTCCCTGCGTGTGCCTGCCCGGCCTTCGCGCTGTGGGACAGTCCGGCGGCGTTCATGCGAACCGCCCTTCACGTGCCTTGCGCACCGCCATCAATTCGGTCAGCAACCAGCGCCGGCGTACCGAATACACCACCAAACCCATGGCGGCGGCGGCCAGTGCCAGCACCACGCCGGCGAAGGCGCCGCTGAACACCGACAGCGCATGCTGCCCCTGCCCGGCCGCCACGCTTTGCAGCGCGGGCCCGAGCGGGATCATGGTGGCGATCAGACCCAGCATCGGGGTCAGCCGGCTGAGCAGGCGCACCGGTTCGATCTGGCGCACCACCTGCAGTTCCAGTTCATCCATCGACAGGACATCGCTCTGGCGCAGGGCCGTGAACGATGGCTGTCGCCAGCGCTGCCAAGCCTCCATCAAGGCCCTGCCTCCCGCCCACAAGGCGTAGACAAACGAGAACGCAACGAGCAGCAACACGGGCCACAACAGGGATTGCGCGACCTGGGAAAAACCGGATTCGATCATGGGAATACCTTGTGATTGCCTTGCGGCATTGAAGAATGGGAAAAGTGGTGAACGACGCACGCAGAGCGGCACCGCAGCGCCTTGCGGGATGCGCCACGGGCAAGGCTGCGCCAACCTGCGGCATGCGCCGGCAGTTCGTTTCAGCGAATAAAAATGGCTAGCGGAAGACCGGGATGCCGTCCGGGGTCACGCAGGGCTGCGCACTCCGGCAGACAGCATGGCCCCGGCGGTTTGCCGGCAAGGCCTGGTGGGAAACGGTATCGAATGCAGCAGTTCTGGCCACAGGAAAAGCGGCAGCACGCGGAGTGCGGGAACGATGGGTCATGACAGGGAGCAGTCAATAAGTCCTTGCCGGCTTCCCCGCCAGCGTGCGGACGTAACAGCCGTGTGCCTTGATGACAAGGCGCACGGCCCCTTTATTGGCCGGTATCCGGGCTGACGGAACAACTTCCATCGCCTTCCCAGGTGCACATGGCAATGTGCTCCCAGTGGCCCTGATGGATATGGGATCGCACCACGCAGTGGGAGATCCGTCCGCTTACCGTTGCGGGGGCAGCGCAGGTTAGGCCGGCATCTGCCGTCCCCCCTGCTTCCCGTTGAACTGCTGCATATGAACCATGCTGCGAGCACCAACAGAAGCAAATTCTACAGTGCACGGACAGGCACCGGATGGCCCGCTGGCAGAATGCGGTCCACCGATACCCCGTCGGCATTGCACCTCCATGCCCGACCACTACGAAAATTTCCCTGTCGCCTCGCTGCTGTGCCCGCCAGCCCTCCGGCCCGCCGTGGCCGCCCTCTACGGGTTCGCCCGCACCGCAGATGACCTGGCCGACGAGGGCGACGCCACGCCGCAGGCCCGGCTCGACCTGCTGTCCGCCTATCGGGACGATTTGCTGTCCGTCGCGGCAGGCCAACCGCCCAGTGCACGCTGGCAAACGGTATTCACACCACTCGCGGCAGCCATCGCCCGGCATGCACTGCCCCTTCCGCTGCTGCTGGACCTGCTCAGCGCCTTCTGCCAGGACATCGAGAAGACCCGCGACGGCACCGGCTATGCCGACTGGGCGGAGCTGATGGACTACTGCCGCCGCTCGGCCAACCCGGTGGGCCGGCTGCTGCTGCACCTCTACGGTGTGCACGATGCACAGTCGCTCGATCAGAGCGACCGTATCTGCACCGCGCTGCAGGTCATCAACTTCTGGCAGGACCTCGGGCAGGACATCCCCCGCGGCCGCTTCTACCTGCCCGAAGACCGCTGCGCCTTCCACCAGGTGGCGCGGGCCGACCTGCAGGCCCTGCGCACCACGCCCGCCATCCGCAAGCTGGTGGCCGAGGGCGTGACCTGGGCCCGCATCACCATGCAGGCCGGCAGCCCGCTGGTGCACACGCTGCCAGGCCGTGCGGGCTGGGAACTGCGGCTGGTGGTACAGGGCGGCCTGCGGGTTTTGGAGAAGATCGAGGCGCTGCATTGCGCCACGCTGGAGCAGCGCCCCACCATCGGTCGCACCGACCTACCCCGCCTGCTGTGGCGCAGCCTGTGGATGTGACAATCGGCGCATGACCCCCGAGCAGTACGTTCAGCAAAAGGCCGCCGCATCGGGCAGCAGTTTTTACTACGCCTTCCTGTTCCTGCCCCGGCCCCGGCGCGCCGCCATCACCGCCTTCTATGCCTTCTGCCGCGAGGTGGACGACGTGGTCGATGAGATGATCGACCCCGGTGTGGCCCGCACCAAGCTGGCCTGGTGGCAGACCGAGGTCGCCAGGGCCTACGCCGGCCAGCCCAGCCACCCGGTCATGCAGGCGCTGATGCCGCTCGCCGCCCGCTACGGCATCGAGCAGCGCCACCTGCAGGCCATCATCGAGGGCTGCCAGATGGATCTGGAACAGACCCGCTACCTCGACTTTCCGGGCCTGCAGCGCTACTGCCACCTGGTGGCGGGCATCGTGGGCGAGGTGTCGGCACGCATCTTTGGCCAGGCCGACGAAGCCACCACCGCTTACGCCCACAAGCTGGGGCTGGCCTTCCAGCTGACCAACATCATCCGCGACGTGGGTGAGGACGCGCTGCGTGGCCGCATCTACCTGCCTGTCAGCGACCTGCAGCAGTTCGACGTCAAGGCCCACGAGCTGCTGCGCCGCAGCTACTCGGACCAGTTCACCGCGCTGATGCGCTTCCAGGCCGAGCGCGCCCACCGCATGTACGACGAGGCGCTGGTCCTGCTGCCACCCGCCGAGCGGCGTGCCCAGAAGCCCGGCCTGATGATGGCCAGCATCTACCGCACACTGCTGCGCGAGATCGAGCGCGACAACTTCCGGGTGCTGCACCAGCGCATCAGCCTGACGCCGCTGCGCAAGTTCTGGCTGGCGTGGAAGGTACAGGCGTTGGGGGTGCTGTGAAACCCCGCCCGACGCCGCACGCACCATGAAGCTTGCCGTCATTGGCGGTGGATGGGCCGGGCTGGCTGCCGCCGTGCAGGCCACTGCAGCCGGCCACCAGGCCACGGTGTTCGAAGCCAGCCGCGACTGGGGTGGCCGGGCGCGCACGCTGCATGCCGACCGCACGCTGGACAACGGTCAGCACATCCTGCTCGGCGCCTATGCCGCCACGTTGGCCCTCATGCAGCAGGTCGGGGTGGACCCCGCCGCCTGCCTGCTGCGCACCCCCCTCGATCTGCGGCTGCCCAACGGCCACGGCCTGCGCCTGCCCCGACTGCCGGCCCCCTGGGACGCCGCGCTCGGCATTGCCGCTGCGCGCGGCTGGTCGGTCCGTGACAAATGGCACCTGCTGCGCATCACCGACCGCTGGCGCCGCGCCGGCTTTTCCTGCGCACCGGAAACCACTGTGTCCCGGCTCTGCCAGGACGTCAGCGACCCGGTGTACCGGACCTTGATGGCACCGCTGTGCCTGGCCGCGCTGAACACGTCCCCCGAGCGGGCCAGCGCCCGCGTGTTCCTGCGGGTCCTGCACGACGCACTGCTCGGCGCACCCGGCAGCTCCCATATGCTGCTGCCCGCCGTGGGCCTGGGCGCACTGTTCCCCGAACCCGCCCTGGCCTGGCTGCAGACACGCGGGGCTACAGTGCAGGCCGGCGCGCGGGTCACGGCGCTGGCCCGTACAGCTGGGTGCTGGAACATCGGCGGCGCAGCCTTTGACCATGTCATTCTGGCCTGCCCGCCGACCGAGGCGGCCCGGCTGGTGGCAGAAGCGCTGCCCCTGCTGCCGGTGGCAGCGCAGCCCCCGGCCGGCAACTGGCTCGCCCGCACGCGCGCGCTGCGCTTCGAGGCCATCACCACCGTCTACCTGCAGACTGCGGGCACCCGGCTGGCACGCCCGCTGCTGGCCCTCGACAGCGACAGCGAGAGGCCGGCCCAGTTCGTCTTCGATCGGGGCCAGCTCGGTGGCCCGGCCGGCCTGCTGGCGCTGGTGGCGAGCGCCAGCCACGGCCCGGCGGATCTGCTTGAGCAGCAGGCGCGGCACCAGGCGCGGCAGCAACTCGGGGTGACCGATGTGCACAGCGCCCGCACCATCACCGAAAAACGCGCCACCTTTGCCTGCACCGCCGGGCTGGAACGCCCGCCGGTCCACATCGCCCCCGGCCTGTCGGCTTGCGGTGACTATGTCGATGGTCCCTATCCGGCCACCCTCGAAGGGGCGGTGCGCAGTGCCCATAGCGCGGTCGCGCAGATCGGCTGCGCATAAGGTTCGGCAGCCCGCCCGCGGCAGATTTGGCCTATGCTGCAGCCATGCCGCGCCGCACCCTCGCCCTGTTGCTGATTTCCGCCCTGTGGTGTCCTCTGGCCCGGGCGGCGGACACCTACACCGCCGATGCCGACCACACCTTTGCCAGCTTTGCGTTCGACCACCTGGGCTACAGCCAGCAGCGGGGGCGCTTCGACACAGTGCGGGCAACGGTGC
>DASWYJ010000031.1:0-38413 GCA_036405035.1 Burkholderiaceae bacterium | reverse complement strand
CATCGACGGGGCGGCTCTGCACGCGCTCGCGGGCATAGGCCACCGCATGCTGGTAGGCCCGCTCGGCCACCGCGATGCCCTGCACGCCCACCGCATAGCGGGCGGCGTTCATCATGATGAACATGTATTCCAGGCCCCGGTTCTCCTGGCCCACCAGGTAGCCCACGGCCCCGCCGTGGTCGCCGTACTGCAGCACGGCGGTGGGGCTGGCCTTGATGCCCAGCTTGTGCTCGATGCTGACGCAGTGCACATCGTTGCGCGCACCCGGGGAGCCGTCGGCATTGACCATGAACTTCGGCACGACGAACAGGCTGATGCCTTTCACGCCTTCCGGTGCGCCGGTCACGCGGGCCAGCACCAGATGGACGATGTTCTCGGCCATGTCGTGCTCACCGTAGGTGATGAAGATCTTGGTGCCGAACACCTTGTAGCTGCCGTCGGGCTGCGGTTCGGCGCGGCTGCGCACGGCGGCCAGGTCGCTGCCGGCCTGCGGCTCGGTCAGGTTCATGGTGCCGGTCCATTCGCCGCTGATGAGCTTTTCGAGGTAGGCGGCCTTCAGATCGTCGGAGCCGGCCGTGAGCAGCGCCTCGATGGCGCCGTCGGTCAGCAGCGGGCAGAGTGCAAAGCTCAGGTTGGCGGAATTCAGGATCTCGCCGCAGGGGCCGCCGATCGTCTTCGGCAGGCCCTGCCCGCCGAAATCGGCCGGATGCTGCAGGCCCTGCCAGCCGCCTTCGGAGAACTGGCGGTAGGCGTCCTTGAAGCCGGGTGTGGTCGTCACGACCCCATCCTTCCAGCTAGAAGGGTTGCGGTCGCCGTCCCAGTTGAGGGGGGCCACGACGCCTTCATTGAATTTGGCGCATTCCTCCAGTACTGCCTGGGCGGTATCGAAGCCGGCGTCTTCAAAACCGGGAATCTGCGCGATCTGGTCGATGCGGGCCAGGTGCTGGATATCGAAAAGCAAGTCCTTCAGGGGGGCGGTATAGCTCATGGTCTTCTCCGGAAGCAGATACAAAAAGGGCGTCCCGAGGACGCCCGCTGGAACAGGAAATTACAGGCTGTTGACCAACTCGGGCACAGCGGTGAACAGGTCGGCTTCGAGGCCATAGTCGGCCACCGAGAAAATGGGGGCCTCGGGGTCCTTGTTGATGGCGACGATGACCTTGCTGTCCTTCATGCCGGCCAGATGCTGGATTGCACCGCTGATGCCGCAGGCGATGTAGAGCTGAGGCGCGACGATCTTGCCGGTCTGGCCCACCTGCCAGTCGTTGGGTGCGTAGCCGGCGTCAACTGCCGCGCGCGAGGCGCCGAGGGCTGCGCCCAGCTTGTCGGCCAGCGGCGTCATGACCTCGTCGAACTTCTCTGCGCTGCCCAGCGCACGGCCACCCGATACGATGATCTTGGCGGCGGTAAGTTCGGGGCGGTCGCTCTTCGCGATCTCGCTGCCCACGAAGGTGGAGGAACCGTTGTCGGCCGTGGCTGCCACGGCTTCCACGGCGGCCGAGCCACCGGTGGCCGCAGCCGGATCGAAGCCGGTGGTGCGCACCGTGATGACCTTGGTGGCATCGCTGCTCTGCACCGTGGCAATGGCGTTGCCGGCGTAGATGGGGCGCTCGAAGGTGTCGGGGCTGTCGACCTTGGTGATGTCGGAGATCTGGGCCACGTCGAGCTTGGCGGCCACGCGGGGCGCCACGTTCTTGCCTGAGGCGGTGGCGGGAAACAGGATGTGGCTGTAGTTGCCGGCAATGGCCAGCACCTGGGCGGCCACGTTCTCGGCCAGGCCGTGTTCCAGGCCCGGGGCGTCGGCATGCAGCACCTTGGCCACACCGGCAATCTGGGCGGCGGCGGCGGCAGCGGCAGCGGCATTGGCGCCCGCCACCAGCACGTGCACATCACCGCCACAGGCAGCGGCGGCGGTCACGGTGTTGAGCGTTGCGCCCTTGATGGAGGCGTTGTCGTGTTCGGCAATAACGAGGGATGTCATGGTTTGGGTCCTGACCTAAATTCTGTTTCGGGTGCGGTACGTTCCGGGATTCGGTGCGTCGGCCGGGCGACCCCGCTGTGCGGAGCCCCTCGGCCGGGAAGCATCAAATGACCTTCGCTTCGTTCTTCAGCTTGGCGACGAGCGTGGCCACATCGGGCACCTTGATGCCGGCGCTGCGCTTGGGCGGCTCGGTCACTTTCAGGGTCTTCAGGCGCGGCGTGACGTCCACACCGAGGTCTTCGGGCTTGACGGTTTCCAGCGGCTTCTTCTTGGCCTTCATGATGTTGGGCAGCGTGACGTAGCGCGGCTCGTTCAGGCGCAGGTCGGTGGTGACGATGGCGGGCAGCGTGACCGACAGGGTCTCCAGGCCGCCGTCGACTTCGCGGGTCACCGAGGCCTTGCCGTCGGCCACTTCCACCTTGCTGGCAAAGGTGGCCTGTGGCAGGCCGGCCAGCGCAGCCAGCATCTGGCCGGTCTGGTTGCAGTCGTCGTCGATGGCCTGCTTGCCAAGGATCACCAGGCCAGGCTGTTCCTTGTCCACCAGGGCCTTGAGCAGCTTGGCCACGGCCAGGGGCTGCAGTTCGGTGGCGGTTTCAACGAGGATGGCGCGGTCCGCGCCAATGGCCATGGCAGTACGCAGGGTTTCCTGGCACTGGGCCACACCGCAGGAAACAGCGATGACTTCCGTTACCACGCCCTTTTCTTTCAGACGCACGGCCTCTTCCACCGCGATCTCGTCAAAGGGGTTCATGCTCATCTTGACGTTGGCGATATCCACGCCAGTGTTGTCCGATTTGACGCGGACCTTCACGTTGTAGTCGACCACACGCTTGACTGCGACCAAGACCTTCATTGCCGAGGCTCCCTAGAGTGTTTGAAGTGATTGAAAGAATTCTTACTGGAAACTGGCATTGTAATTGATTGCAAATAGCCGCCACGGCGACAATTCGGGCAACGTTTCCAGTGGGTTTTCCCTGTGAAAACCAAAAATAGAACGACCGTTCTTTTTCCGATTATATGCGCTGCACCGGCGCCCCGCAAGCAGCGCGCCGCGGGCCTCAGTCGGGGGCAGCCTGCGCCGCTGCACCCGCTGGCGTGGCCAGCGTACCGTCGGGCCGCACATGCACCACCCGCTGGGGATAGGGAATGTCGATATCGGCGGCGCGCAGGGCTGACAACACCGCCATGTTGATCTCCGAACGCACGTTGAGCTGGCCGTTCTCCGGGTCCATGATCCAGAACAGCAGCGAGAACTCCAGCCCATCGGCGCCGAAATTGGCCAGGTGGGCCACCGGCCCCGGGTCCTTCAGCACCCGGTTGCTCGCGGCCGCGCAGGCACACAGGATCTCGCGCACCTTGCGGACATCGCTGTCATAGCCAACCGAAATGGTGCTGCTGACCAGAATTTTCGCGTCGCTCAGCGACAGGTTCTCGACCCGTTGTGTGATCAGCAGCTCATTGGGCACGATGGATTCGCGGCCATTGCTGCCCCGCACCAGCGTGTAGCGGGTCTTGATGTCGGTGATCTTGCCCTCGAAGCCATCGATGCGCACGTTGTCACCGATCCGCAGCGACCGCTCCAGCAGGATCACGAATCCGCTCACGTAGTTGGACGCCAGTTTCTGCAGGCCGAAACCCAGGCCCACGCCAATCGCCCCGCCCAGCACCGAGAGCGCCGTCAGGTCCACTCCCACGGCCGACAGCGCAAACAGGAACCCGACCAGCAGCAGCACCGACCGCATCGCGTTGCTGGCAATCTTGCGGACCGACAAATCGCTCACATGGGTATACAGCAGCCGGCGCTCGATGGTGGCCGACACCCACAGCACCAGTACCAGCACCAGCCCGCTCGACAGCGTTCCCTCGATGATGGTGCGGACGGACACCTTGGTCTTGCCGAACGCCAGCGTGATCTGGTCCAGCTCGGCCAGCACACTGGGCAGCAGGCCCAGTATCCAGAGAATCGCCGCGAGCCAGGCGATCCACGACACGAAACGCTCCAGCAGCCGGATGCCCCCGGAACTGGGAAACACCGCCGTCAGCACCAGCACCGCCAGCCGGATCGCCGCCAGCGACAGGAATACCGGCACGGCCACCCGCAGCACGGCCACAGGCTGGTAGTGGCTGACGGCAACCCGCGCAGCATAGATCAATGCCAGCGCCACCAAGGGGAAAAAGAGGCCATCGAGCGTATTGCGGCCAAACCAGACCGAATCCTTGGGCTGGCCCCGGCCGATCATCCAGCTCACCAGCCAGGCCAGCGCCATGCACCCCGCCAGCGCCCCGATTTCCACCCAGACCCGGGCGTTGGACAGGTCCTCCAGCAATGCCTGCAGTTCCGTCATGCCTGTCCCTTTGCCACGCGCCAGGCCGGAAGCCGCTTCTCCGTGAAGGCCAGCACGCCTTCACGGGCGGCCGGGTCCATCATGTTGACCGCCATGGTCTGGCCGGCGAGCTGGTAGGCCGCCTCGATGCCCATCTCGCGCTGCTGGTAGAACAGCCGCTTGCCCATCGCCATGGCCACCCGTGGCTTGTCCAGGATGCTGCGCACCAGGACCTCGATTTCCGCGTCCAGTTCCCCGGCCGGCACGACCCGGTTGACCAGGCCCATCTGCTGCGCCTGGGCGGCATCGACGAATTCACCGGTCAGCAGCATTTCCATCGCCTGCTTGGTTCCCACATTGCGGGAGAGCGCAACACTCGGCGTGGAACAGAACAGCCCATAGGCAATCCCGCTGGTCGCAAAACGTGCGCTGTCGGCCGCCACCGCCAGATCGCATTGCGCCACCAACTGGCAGCCGGCAGCCGTGGCCAGGCCCTGCACCCGGGCGATCACCGGCACCGGCAGCTGCAGCAGGCCGAGCATCACCCGGCTGCAGCGGCTGAACAGTGACTGGTAGTAGGCCAGCGCCTCGTTCTCGGGCAGGGCGATCATTTCCTTCAGGTTGTGCCCGGGGCAGAAGGCCTTGCCGGCGGAAGCCAGCACCACCACCCGCAGCGTGTCGTCACGCGAAGCGGCATCGATGGCGGCCTGCAGCGCGCCCAGCATTTCCTCGCCCAGCGCATTGAAATTGCCGGGCCGGTTCATGGTCAGGGTCAGCACGCCGCGTGCATCGCGGTGGCTGAAAAGGGGCGCATCCTGCGCCACGGTGGCTGTCAACATGGTGTTGTCTCCTCGAGTTACACGTCGGCCAGCACCCGCAGGTGGGCCTCGACGCTGCGGCCCAGCGCGCTGAGGTTGTAGCCCCCCTCCAGCGTGCTGACAATCCGGCCCTGCGCATGGCGCTGGGCAACATCCTTGATGCGCTGGGTGATCCAGGCATAGTCCTGCTCGACCAGGCCCATCTGGCCCAGGTCGTCTTCGCGGTGGGCATCGAAGCCGGCGCTGATGAACACCATCTCCGGCCGGAAGGCCTCGAGCCGCGGAATCCAGGCGGCCTCGACCAGCTCCCGCACCGCCATGCCCCGCGTGTAGGCCGGCACCGGCACGTTCAGCACATTGCCAGCCGTGCAGTCCGCGCCGCTGTAGGGATAGAACGGGTGCTGGAAGAACCCGACCATCAGGATGCGCTCGTCGCCGGCAACGATGTTCTCGGTGCCGTTGCCGTGGTGTACGTCGAAATCCACGATGGCCACACGCTGCAGGCCATGGCGCTCCAGCGCATGGCGCGCCGCCACCACGATGTTGTTGAAGAAGCAGAAGCCCATGGCCTGCCGGTGGCCGGCGTGGTGGCCCGGCGGGCGCACCGCGCAGAAGGCGTTTTCCAGCTCACCGCCAATCACGGCGTCGGTTGCGGCGACCGTGGCGCCGGCGGCGCACAGGGCAGCCTGCCAGGTGTGGGCGTTCATCGCGGTGTCGGGATCGATGTAGGCCAGCGGAGGCCCGCCGGACTGGTGGTCTTCGGCCAGCTGCTCGTGCATGCCGCGCAGCGCAGCGACATGCATGCGGTGGTGGGCCAGCTCCAGGTCTGCCAGCGGCGCCGGTGGGGCTTCACGCCGGGCCAGCGCCAGTGCAACACCGCTCACCAGCAGCCGGTCCTCGATGGCATGCAGGCGCTCCGGGCATTCGGGATGCCCGGGACCCATCTCGTGTTTCAGACAATCGCTGTGCGTAAAGTAGCCGGTTGCGCCCATGTCCCGTTTTTTTACGTTATGGTTTCACCATGAATGCCCATTCCATCCCCCATCTTGACGTAAAACGCAAACTCGGGGCGCTGCTGGACCAGCTTAACACGGTGATTGTGGGGAAAAGGGCCCAGGTACAGGACGGTGTGGCCTGCCTTCTGGCAGGCGGCCACCTGCTGATCGAGGACGTGCCCGGCGTCGGCAAGACCACGCTGGCCCATGCGCTGGCCCGCACCTTTGGCCTGCAGTTCTCGCGGGTCCAGTTTACCGCCGACCTGATGCCGAGCGACCTCTCCGGCGTTTCCATCTACGAACGGGGCAAGGAAGCCTTCGTGTTCCACCCCGGCCCGCTGTTCGCCCAGGTGCTGCTTGCCGACGAGATCAACCGCGCCAGCCCCAAGACCCAAAGCGCCCTGCTCGAAGCCATGGAGGAAAAGCAGGTCACGGTGGAAGGCGCAACCCGACCCCTGCCCTCGCCCTTCTTCGTGATTGCCACCCAGAACCCCCACGACCAGCTTGGCACCTTCGCCCTCCCCGAGTCGCAGCTCGACCGCTTCCTGATGCGCATTTCACTCGGCTATCCCGACCGCGCCTCCGAGCGCCTGCTGCTGCACAGCGCCGACCACCGCGCGCTGGCCGACACGCTGCCGCCCGTGCTCACCGCCGTGGAGCTGGAAGCCCTGCAGCGCCAGGTGCTGGCGGTGCACACCGCCGAGCCACTCATCAGCTATGTGCAGGACCTGATCGCGGCCACCCGCTCAGGCCGCTGGTTCCTGCAGGGGCTGAGCCCGCGCGCCGGCATTGCCGTGGTGCGGGCCGCCAAGGCCCAGGCCCTGCTGAGCGGCCGCGACTACGTGGCGCCCGACGACGTGCAGGCCATCCTGCCGCAAACCGTGGCGCACCGGCTGGTTCCGGTGGGCACTGCGGGGCGCGGCGCGGTGGAACAGGTACGCGCGATGATCGACGCGGTGCCGCTGGCCTGAAAACATGGCCTCCACGCTCCCTGTTGCGCGCACTGCGCTGCCCTCCAAGGGCGCCGTGCCTTGCTTCGCGCGGCGCGGCGTGGTGGCTGGCGCGCATACCCCATGAATGCGGCACTTCTGCCCAGCCCGCTGGCCTTCATCCGCCAGCGCTTCACCCGCTGGTGGCAGGCGAAGCTTCCGCTGTCCGACACCCTGACGCTCACGCAGCGCAACGTCTACATCCTGCCGACCCCGCCCGGCTTCATGCTGGCGGCCACCCTGCTCGTGCTGCTGGTGGCGTCGATCAACTACCAGCTCAACCTGGGCTACCTGCTCACTTTCCTGCTCGCCGGCAGCGCGCTGGTGGGCATGCACGTGTGCCACGGCACGCTGCGCGGCCTCACCCTGCGGCTGGCGGCGCCGGATGCGGCGTTTGCCGGTTCGGCGGCGGTGGTGACGGTGCACCTGCACAACACCCGGGCACGGCCCCGGCACGCCATCGGCATCAGCATGCTGGGCACGCGGCTGTGGAGCTGGACCGACGTGCCGGCGCAGGGCAGCGCCACGCTCCAGGTGGCCGTGGCCGCACCCCTGCGGGGCCGCCACCGGCTGCCGCCGCTGACGGCCGAGACCCGCTTCCCGCTGGGCACCTTCCGTGTCTGGGCCATCTGGCGGCCAGCCGCCCAGTTGCTCATCTACCCCGAGGCCGAATTGCGCCCGCCTGCGCTGCCACCCGGTGAACCCCTGGCCGGCGGCAGCGGTGCCACCCGCCTGCACAGCAGCGCCGAGTTCGACGGCATCCGAAGCTACCGCCGGGGCGATCCGCTGAAGCTCGTGGTCTGGAAAAAGGCCGCAAAAACACTGGAAAGCGGCGACGACACGCTGGTGAGCCGCGACAACCAGCAGGCCCAGCACCACGCGCTCTGGCTCGACTGGCACCACACCGCCGGCCTGGAGGGCGAGGCGCGGCTTTCACGCCTGTGCGCCTGGGTACTGCAGGCAGACCGGCTGGGCCTCGACTACGGCCTGCGCCTGCCGGGCCTGGTTGTCAGCCCCGCCTGCGGCGAGGCCCACAGGCGGCAGTGCCTGGAAGCGCTGGCGCTGCACTGACATGGCCCTTTCCCTGCCCCTGCGTCTGAAGACGCCTTTCGACGCGCTGCGCAGCCTGCCGCGCGACAGCCGCGACACGCTGTTCCTGCTGGTCGTGGTGGGCTGGGTAGTGTTGCCGCAGCTGGGCAACCTGCCACTGTGGTGCAGCACGCTGACCGGCGTCGTCCTGCTGTGGCGCGGGTATCTGGCACTGGCCGGCAGGCCCCTGCCCGGCAAATGGTGGCTGCTGGGCCTGCTCGCGCTCACCATCGCCGCAACCTGGTACAGCCACCGCACGCTGCTGGGCCGGGATGCCGGCGTCACGCTCACCGTGGTGCTGCTGGCGCTCAAGACGCTGGAGCTGCGGGCACGGCGCGATGCCTTCGTGATCTTCTTCCTGGGCTTCTTCACGATGCTCACGAACTTCTTCTTCTCGCAGTCGCTGCTCACCGCTGCAGCCATGCTGGTGGCGCTGCTGGGTCTGCTGACGGCGCTGGTCAATGCCCACATGCCGGTGGGCCGCCCCCCGTTGCTGCAGGCGGCCCGCACCGCGGGCTGGATGGCACTGCTGGGCGCACCCATCATGGCCGTGCTGTTCCTGCTGTTTCCGCGCATGGCGCCGCTGTGGGGCCTGCCGGGCGACAGCATGAGCGGCCGCAGCGGCCTGTCGGCCACGATGCAGGTGGGCAGCATCGCGCAGCTGGTGCTGGACGACAGCATCGCCATGCGCATCCGTTTCGACGGCACCGTTCCCCCGCAGCAGGACCTGTACTTCCGCGGCCCGGTCCTCGCCACCTTCGACGGCCGCGAATGGCGGGGCCTTGCATCCGGGTTCCCGCGGCACCAGCAGGCGCAGGCCGATCTGCAGGTGGCCGGCACGCCGTTCAGCTACGAGGTCACGCTGGAGCCCAACCAGCGCCCCTGGATCTTCGTGCTGGAAGCGGCTGCCCGCGCACCGGCCGTACCCGGCCATGACATCCGCATGACCGCCGACCTGCAGTGGCTCTCGACCCGCCCGGTGACGGATCTGGTCCGCTACAGCGCACAGAGCTACAGCAGCTTTCGCCATGGCCCCCAGCGCCAGACGCTGCAGCTGCAGGACTACACCGACCTGCCCGCCGGTTTCAATCCCCGCACGCTGGCGCTGGCCGCCGAGATGCGGCGCGATCCGCAGCTCACCGGCGCCACCGCCGACGGGCTGGCCCGCGCCGTGCTGGACCGCCTGCGCAGCGGCGGCTACGTGTACACGCTGGAGCCGGGCACCACCGGCACGCACAGCGCCGACGAATTCTGGTTCGACAGCAAGGCCGGCTTCTGCGAACACATCGCCTCGGCCTTCGTGGTGCTGATGCGCGCCCTGGATGTGCCCGCCCGCATCGTGACCGGCTACCAGGGCGGTGACCGCAACAGCGTCGATGGCTTCTGGACCGTGCGGCAGAGCGATGCCCACGCCTGGGCCGAAATCTGGCAGGCAGGCCGTGGCTGGGTGCGCATCGACCCCACCGCGGCGGTGGCACCCAGCCGCACCGGCGCCCTGCAGCGCCTGCTGCCCCCACGCGGCGCGCTGGCCTCGGCCTTCAACGATGCGCTGGGCACCATCAGCCCCGGCCTGCTCAGCAGCCTGCGCGCCGGCTGGGAGGCACTGAATAACGGCTGGAACCAGTGGGTGCTCAACTACTCGCAGGGCCGGCAGTTCAACCTGCTGCGGCAGCTGGGCTTTGCCGAACCCAGCTGGCAGGACCTCAGCTACCTGCTGCTCGGCATCCTGGTGCTGGCCAGCTTGGCCGGCGCCGGCTGGGCCCTGTGGGAGCGCAGCCAGCACGACCCCTGGCTGCGGCTGCTGGAGCGGGCCCGCCACCGGCTGGCCCAGGCCGGCCTGCCCATGCCGCCGGCCAGCCCGCCGCGTGCGATGGCGCAGCAGGCGCAGCAGCACTTCGGCGCAGCTGCCGAGCCGCTCGCGGCATGGCTGCTGGCCCTCGAATCGCACCGCTACGCAGTCCTGCCCGGCACGCCTCTGGCTACACTGCGTCGCGACTTCCACCATTTGCGCTGGCCCGACTGATGCTCAAACTCCTGCTGAACGCTCTTCTTTTGATAGCTATCGGAACAGCACCTGCGCTGGCCGCGGCCAAGAAACCCGTCAAAAAAAAGCCGGTTGCGCAAAAAGTCTCCACCCGGGTGGCCCCGCGCCCGCCGGAACCCGGCCCGCTGTATGCCAGCCGCGCAGACGCGATGCAGTTCGCCGACGACCTGGCCGGCCGCCGCGGCCTCGACCGCACCTGGGTGCGCGAAGCCATTGGCCAGGCCAATTTCCTGCCCGCGGTTCCGCGGCTGATGCGCCCTGCTCCCGGTGGCACCGCCAAGAACTGGCAGGCGTACCGCGGCCGCTTCATCGACGGCTATCGCATCGCCGCCGGCACCGCGTTCTGGCAGGCCAATGAAGCCAGCCTGCAGAAGGCCGAACGCCAATACGGCGTGCCGGCCGAAATCATCGTCGGCATCATTGGTGTGGAAACCATCTACGGCCAGCAGATGGGCAATTTCCGGGTGATGGACGCGCTGACCACGCTGGCCTTCGATTTCCCGGTGGAGCACCCGCGCGCAGCCGAACGCAGCGCGTATTTCCGCAGTGAGCTGGAGCAGTTCCTGAGCCTGTGCAACCGCACCGGCGTGGATCCGCTGGAGCCGCGCGGCAGCTATGCCGGCGCCATGGGGCTGCCGCAATTCATGCCGTCGAGCTGGATCCGCCATGCCATCGATTTCGACGGCGACGGGCGCATTGACCTCTTCACCAGCCCGGCCGACGCCATCGGCTCCGTGGCCAGCTATTTCCGCGCCTACAACTGGGAAAGCGGCATGGCCACCCACTACCCCGTGCGCCTCGAAACCGAACGCCTCGACAAGGAAGCGCTGCTGGCGCCGGACATCCTGCCCACCTTCACCGTGGCCGGCTTCGCTGCCCGGGGGGCGGTACTTGAAGGCCCGGCGCTGCAGCACCCGGGCGCGCTGGCGCTGGTGGAGCTGCAGAACGGCAGCGACGCACCGCCCAGCTACGTGGCCGGCACCCACAATTTCTACGTAATCACCCGCTACAACCAGTCGAGCTACTACGCCATGGCCGTGATCGAACTCGGCCAGGAAGTGCGGGCCGCCATGGGGCGCTGAGAAAAAACGCGCACGATACCGCCGGATTGCACCCGGCCAAACAGCGTTTGCTAGCAAATATGCAGCGTAAAAGCACCAGATACGGGCGACTTCGGGGCATTTCTATTGGGAAATCCGGCGCTCTGCGGTAAGGTCGAGCCCATGCCAGCCCGCCACACCCCTGTTCCCCGCCGCAGCACCCTGCCCCGCAGGCTGGCCATGGGGCTGGCGCTGGCGTGGGGACTCGGTGCCCACGCCGCACCGCCAAACGGGGTGGATGCCCTGGAGCAACTGCTCCGCGACCTGGACCGTTCGGCCCCCGCCGCCCGGCTCCCCTCCGGCCCGCAGCAGCCCGATGAGCTGGAACTGTTGCTGCTCAACCGGGGCCTGCTGGCACCGCCGCGTGACTTCATGGTGCCGCGCGGCGTTGATCGCGCCTCCGAAATGGTGGTTGCCGCCATGGGCTTCCTGGGCCGGCCCTACACCTGGGGCGGCAGCAACTGGGAAACCGGGTTCGACTGCAGCGGCTTCGTGCAGGCCATCCACCGCCAGTCGGCGGGTGTAATGCTGCCGCGCAGCGCCGCCGAGCAGGCCGCTGCGACCCAGCCCATCGACCGCAGCGAGCTCAAACCCGGTGACCTGGTGTTCTTCAACACCTCGCGCCGCGAGTTCAGCCACGTGGGCATCTACGTGGGCGAGAACCGCTTCGTCCACGCGCCCTCCGCCGGCAGCGCGATCCGCATGGCCGACATGCGCCTGGACTACTGGGAGGCGCGTTTCAACGGTGCACGGCGCGTGCTCGGGCTGTCGGGTTCGGACGTCATCGCGACCCAGGACCTGCCCCCGCTGCGGTAGCCCGGCACACCGATGGACTTGACACGCAGGGCCCTGCTGGGAACCGCACTCGCGGCCGGGCTGCATGTTCCGGGTAATGTCCTTGCGCAGGGAGCCAAGCCCCGGCGCATCCTGCTGGGCCAGTCGGTGCCCCTCACCGGTGCAGCCAGCGAGATCGGGCTGGCATTTGCCGCAGGCGCCAAACTCTATTTCGATGCCTTCAACGAGCGCAAGCCCAACCCCGGCTGGACCTTCGAGCTGCGCCAGCTCGACGATGGCTACACCGCCACCAGCGCCGCCGCGAACGCCCGCAAACTGCTGGCCGATGGTGCCGACCTGTTGTTCGGCTTTGTAGGAACCGCCAGCAGCGACGCCGCCGCCCAGGTGGCGCGGCAACAGGGTGCGCTGTTCTTCGCACCGTTCGCCGCATCGGACGCGCTGCACGACACCGCAGCCTTTCCGACCGTCTTCAACATCCGTCCCAGCCTGACGGATGAGGCCATCCGCATGGTGCGGCACTGCGCCACACTGAACCAGACCCGCATTGCGCTGCTCGCAGAAGACGACGCCATGGGCCGTGCCGGCAAGCTGGCGCTGGAACGCGCGGTGGCCGAGCTGAAACTGCCGCCGCCCGTTGCCATCGCGTTCGTGCCGGCCAACAGCAACCAGGTTGGCAGCGCGGTCGCTACGCTGGAAAAGGCGCAGCCCCACGCCATCATCCAGGCCGCGCTGTTCAATACCACGGCCGCGTCCATCCGCGCCCTGCGCAAAAGCGGCTATGCCGGCGCATTCATGAACTTCTCGGTGGTGGGCATCGACCCGCTGTTCACCGCGCTGGGCAAGGAGATCGGTGGCGTGGTGGTGTCGCAGGTGGTGCCGTCGCCGCGCAGCGTCACGGTGCCGATCGTGCGGGAATACCTGGCCGCCATCGACAAATCCGACCAGTCACCGTCGTACGAGAGCCTGGAAGGTTTCATTGCAGCCAAGGCCCTGGCAGAGGCGGTGCGCCGCACCGGCCGCGGCGCAGACCGCACGGCCCTGCAGCGCACCATGGCCGGCATGACCGACTACGACGTCGGCGGTTTTCACCTGAACCTGCGGGTCGGCGTGCGCGATGCGTCCCGCCCCATCGACCTGGTGAGCATCACCAGCGACGGGCGCATCATCCGCTGACCGCGCTCAGGCGCGTTCGCCGACCCAGCCCGCCACCGACTGCAGCGCACCGGCCAGCCCGGCAGCATCGGTGCCGCCGGCCATGGCGAAATCGGGTTTGCCGCCGCCCTTACCGCCCACCTGCTGCGCCACGAAGTTGGCCAGCTCGCCGGCCTTGACCTTGCCTACGCTGTCCGCCGTCACGCCGGCGGCGATCTGCACCTTGGCGCCGTCCACCGACGCGAGCACGATGGCGGCGGTTTTCAGCTTGTCCTTGAGCTTGTCCACCGTGTCGCGCAACGCCTTGGCATCGGCACCGTCGAGCCGGGCGGCCAGCACCTTCAGCCCGCCCACGTCCACGGCCTGGGCCACCAGCTCGTCGCCCTGCGACGACGCCAGCTTGCCTTTCAGCGCGGCCAGGTCTTTCTCCAATTGGCGCACCTGGTCGAGCAGTTGCGCTAGGCGGCCCTGCAGCTCGGCTGGCGGGGCCTTCAGCGTGCCGGCAGCCTGCGCCACCGTGGTTTCGAGCTGCTGCAGGTACGCCAGCGCGTTCTGGCCGGTGATGGCCTCGATGCGGCGCACACCGGCGGCCACACCGCCTTCGCTGGTGATCTTGAACAGGCCGATGTCACCGGTGCGCAACACATGGGTGCCGCCACACAGCTCGCGGCTGGAGCCGATGTCGAGCACGCGCACGGTCTCGCCGTACTTCTCGCCGAACAGCATCACCGCGCCGGTTTTCTGCGCCGATTCGATGTCCATCACCCGGGCCTGGGTGGCGGCATTGGCGAGGATTTCGGCGTTGACCTGTTGTTCGATCTGGCGGATCTGCTCGGCCGTGACAGGCGCGTTGTGGGTGAAGTCGAAGCGGGTCTTGTCGGCGTCGACCAGGCTGCCCTTTTGCTGCACGTGGCCGCCGAGCACCTCGCGCAGCGCCTTGTGCATCAGGTGGGTGACGGAGTGGTTGCGCACGGTGGCTGCGCGCACGGCGGTGTCGACCTGGGCATTGACCAAATCACCCACCTTGAGCGTTCCCTGTGCCAGCGTGCCGTGGTGGCCATACACATCGGCCTTGATCTTTTGCGTATCGCCCACGGTGAACAGCGCACCGCCGCCGGAAAGCTGCCCCTGGTCGCCAACCTGACCACCGCTTTCGGCATAGAACGGCGTGGTATCCAGCACCACCACGCCGTTTTGGCCTTCATTTATTGCCGTGGCCAGCGTCCCGTCTACGTAGAGTGCTACCACTTTGCTAGCATGCACGAGCTGGTCGTAACCCACGAACAGGTTGCCGGCGCCGCCGTATTCCAGCGCCTTGTCCATCTTGAACTTGCCGGCGGCGCGGGCCTGGGCCTTCTGCTTGTCCATGGCCAGCTTGAAGCCGGCTTCGTCCACGGCCACGTCGCGCTCGCGGCAGACGTCATTGGTCAGGTCGAGCGGGAAGCCGTAGGTGTCGTGCAGCTTGAAGGCCACGTCGCCGGGCAGCACGGTCTGGCCGCCGGCCAGCGCCGCGTCGAGGATGTCCATGCCGGTGGCCAGCGTTTCGAAGAAGCGCTCTTCCTCGGTTTTCAGCACGGCCATGATGCGTTCGCCATCGGCCTTGAGCTTGGGGTAGGCGTCGCCCATCAGCGCCACCAGGTCGGGCACCAGCTTGTGGAAGAACGGCGATTTCTTGCCCAGCTTGTAGCCGTGGCGGATGGCGCGGCGCACGATGCGGCGTTGCACATAGCCGCGGCCTTCGTTGCTGGGAATCACGCCGTCGGCTACCAGGAAGGCGGTGGCGCGGATGTGGTCGGCAATCACGCGCAGGCTCTTGTGGTGCAGGTCCTTCTCGCCGGTTTCCCGGCTGGCGGCTTTGATGAGCGCGTCGAAGATGTCGATCTCGTAGTTGCTGTGCACATGCTGCAGGATGGCGGCCAGCCGCTCCAGGCCCATGCCGGTGTCCACACAGGGCGCGGGCAGCGGCGTGACCGATCCGTCCTCAGCCATGTTGAACTGCATGAACACGTTGTTCCAGATCTCGATGAAGCGGTCGCCGTCTTCATCGGGGCTGCCGGGCGGGCCGCCGGGGATGTGGGCACCGTGGTCGTAGAAGATCTCCGAGCAGGGGCCGCAGGGGCCGGTGTCGGCCATCATCCAGAAGTTGTCGGACTTGTAGCGGCCGCCCTTGTTGTCGCCGATGCGGATCACGCGCTCGGGCGGCAGGTCGATCTCTTTCGTCCAGATGTCGTAGGCCTCGTCGTCCTCCTGGTACACCGTGGCCAGCAGGCGCTCCTTGGGCAGCTTGTAGACCTCGGTCAGCAGCTCCCAGGCCCACTTGAGGCTTTCGCGCTTGAAGTAGTCGCCGAAGCTCCAGTTGCCCAGCATCTCGAAGAAGGTGTGGTGGCGGGCGGTGTAGCCCACGTTTTCCAGGTCGTTGTGTTTGCCGCCGGCGCGCAGGCAGGCCTGCACCGACGCGGCACGCACATAGGGCCGCTTGTCGGTGCCGAGGAACACGTCCTTGAACTGCACCATGCCGGAGTTGGTGAACATCAGCGTCGGGTCGTTGCCCGGCACCAGGCTGCTCGATGCCACCACGGTGTGGCCCCGGGCCGCGAAAAAATCGAGGAAGGTCTTGCGGATTTCAGCGACGGAAAAAGTGGGATTGCTCATGGTGGACCAGCGGTTGTCCCGGCGCGGCGGCGTGCCGCGTGCTACAGACGGGGAGCCTGTGCGGGATAGCCGGCAATTATAGGTTTCCGGGGCCTGTGGCCTTGTCGCACCGGCGCTGCAGCAGGGCCTGCAAACCGCTATCCTTACCGCAATCTTGCACGCCCTGCCCGCTTGCCGGCCTCCCCGCCGCGCAGGCCCCGCCATCCCGGAGACTCCCCCATGGACCAGAAAACCTCACCCCTCGCGCTGCTGAAAGATCCCGCGCTGCTGAAAACCGATGCACTCATCAACGGCGCATGGATCACCGGTAGCAGCCGCTTTCCGGTGCACGACCCCGCCACCGGCCAGCGCCTGGCCGACGTGGCCAACCTCGGCGCCGCCGAGACCGAACAGGCGATTGCCGCCGCCAACGCCGCCTGGCCGGCGTGGCGCAGCCAGACCGGCAAGCAACGCCATGCGGTATTGCTGCGCTGGTTCCAGTTGCTGGTGGAGCACGCCGACGACCTGGCCCGCATCCTCACTGCCGAGCAGGGCAAGCCGCTGGCCGAAGCGCGCGGTGAAATCCTCTACGGTGCCAGCTTTGTGGAATGGTTTGCCGAAGAGGCCAAGCGCGTCAATGGCGAAACGCTACCGCAGTTCGACAACAACCGCCGCCTGCTGGTGCTGAAGCAGCCCATCGGCGTGTGTGCCGCGATCACACCCTGGAACTTCCCGCTGGCCATGATCACCCGCAAGGTGGCGCCAGCGCTGGCGGCCGGTTGCCCGGTGGTCATCAAGCCGGCCGAGCTGACACCGCTGACGGCCCTGGCCGCTGCCGAACTGGCGGTGCGTGCCGGCATTCCTGCGGGCGTGCTGAACGTCATCACCGCCGACAGCGACAACTCGATTGCCGCCGGCAAGGTGTTCTGCGCCAGCGATGTGGTGCGCCACATCAGCTTCACCGGCAGCACCGAGGTCGGCCGCATCCTGATGGCGCAGAGCGCGCCCACGGTGAAGAGGCTGTCGCTGGAGCTGGGCGGCAACGCGCCCTTCATCGTGTTCGACGACGCCGACCTCGACAGCGCGGTCGATGGCGCCATGGCCAGCAAATACCGCAACGCCGGCCAGACCTGTGTCTGTGCCAACCGCATCTATGTGCAGAACGGCGTGTACGACGCTTTCGTGGACAAGTTCGCCGCCAAGGTGCGGGGCTTGAAGGTGGGTAACGGCTTCGATGCCGGTGTGGCCCAGGGCCCGCTGATCGAGGAGGCGGCCGTTGACAAGGTGCAGCGCCATGTGGACGATGCGGTCGCCCGGGGCGGCCGGGTGGTGGTGGGTGGCCAGCGGCTGAAAGGCCAGTTTTTCGAGCCGACCGTGGTGGCCGATGCCACTGGCGCCATGCTGTGTGCCCGCGAAGAAACCTTCGGCCCGCTGGCCCCGGTGTTCCGCTTCCACACCGAGCAGGAGGCCATTGACGCGGCCAACAACACCGAGTTCGGCCTGGCCAGCTATTTCTACAGCCGCGACGTGGGGCGCATCTTCCGCGTGGCCGAGGCGCTGGAATACGGCATGGTGGGCATCAATGCGGGCGTGATCGCCACCGAGCATGTGCCGTTCGGTGGTGTCAAGCAGTCGGGCCTGGGCCGCGAGGGCTCGTCGCATGGCATGGACGAGTATCTGGAGATGAAATACCTGTGCCTGGGCGACGTGCTCAGGTAGCATCGCCGGCCGATGGGTTGGCGCGGAGTGCGGCCTGGTCGACCAGGCGCATGCGCATGGCGAGTTTGGTCAGTTCGATGTCGGATTTCACACCCAGCTTGGTTTTGAGCTGGTAGTGGGAGTTGCGCACAGTCTTGGGACTGATGTGGAGCGCCGCGCCGATCTCCTCCGGGCTGCGGCCCTGCATCAGCAGGCGCAGCACCTCGAACTCGCGCGGGCTCAGGCCGGGTGCCTCGGCCTCGTCTTCCAGCATGGCCAACGCCACTTCGGAGGCGATGTCGGGGCTCAGCACCCGCTGGCCACGGGCCACCTGGTACACCGCCTCCACCAGCCGCTGGGGCGGGCTGCTTTTGGTCACATAGCCGAGTGCTCCGGCCCGCAGGGCCTGCACCGCAAACAGCGGCTCCCGATGCATGCTGAACACCAGCACCCGGACGCCGGGGTCACGCTGCAGCAGCCGCTGCACCAGATGCAGGCCACTGGCGTCGGGCAGACTCAGATCAACCAGTGCCACATCCGGAGCCTGCGCGGCACACAGCGCATAGCCCTGATCGGCGCTGTCGGCTTCACCGGCGATCTGCAGGTCGGCCCGGCGCTCGAGCAGACGACGGTAACCCTCGCGCACGATGGCGTGGTCATCGATCAGCACCAGCCGGATCATGCGGCCTCCCGGGACAGCGGCAGCCACACTCCCACCTGCCAGCCATGCGGCTGGCACACCTGGGTGACGATCTCGCCCCCCAGTGCCAGCACCCGCTCGTGCATGCCCAGCAGGCCATGGCCCGGTGGATGAACGGGCACGCTGCGGGCCTGGCCGTTGTCCACCACCGTCAGCCGCACCGCGTCGTCCGTCACCGCCAGCGCCACATCAACCCGGGTCGCCTGGCCGTGGCGCAGCGCATTCGTCAGGCTTTCCTGCACCAATCGGTACAGGTGGACTGCCATCGCGTCCGGCACCCGGTCCACCGGCCCGGTGGTCTGTAAAACACATTGGCAGCGGCCACCCGCACGGTGGCGCCCGCCTTCCAGCATCTGCCGCAGGCTGGCCTCCAGACCAAAGGCGTCCAGATCCGGCGGACGCAGCCGCCGCACGAGGTGCTGCAAGGTGTCCATCATGGCGGTGGTCGCGCGGCTGATGGCGTCGGTGCAGGTCACCAGGCCGGGCAGCGACTCACGCGCCACCTCGCCGGCATAGGCCGCCTCGGCGTTGATGGAGGCCAGGCTCTGCCCGAACTCGTCGTGCAGTTCACGGGACAGGTGGCGCCGCTCCTCTTCGCGCACCCGCAACAGGCGGTCGGCCAGTTCGCGCTGGCCGGCAATGGTGTGCTGCAGGCGGTCGGCGAGCTGATTGAACACCCTGCCGATGCGATCCAGTTCCACCAGCGCGAAATGCGGCATCCGGGCCTGCAGGTCGCCGCCTTCCATCCGGGCCAGGGTGGCCAGCATGGTGTGGGTGGGATGCAGGGCTCGCCGCACCGTGGCGTACACCGCCATACTGATCACGACCAGACCCGCCGCTACCACCAGCAGCAATTGCCATTGCTGCCACAGCAGGCCGGCCTCGGCCTGGAGATGGGGCGACACCACCATCTCGCCCACCTTGATGCCCGGGTGGCGGTTGAGCCGTATCCGTGCCACCGGTGCTCCCTGCATGGCACGGGTCAGTGCCGCAACCACAAAAGGCGGTGCGTTGC
Source organism: Burkholderiaceae bacterium (assembly GCA_036405035.1). Classification (GTDB taxonomy): domain Bacteria; phylum Pseudomonadota; class Gammaproteobacteria; order Burkholderiales; family Burkholderiaceae_C; genus PCRC01. The sequence continues at coordinate 19,082 of DASWYJ010000031.1, read as the reverse complement.
CGGGATCACCGAAGCAGCGCTGCGACAGCGCCTGCCCATGTATGTCCTCAACCTCCACGCAGAACGGCAATAGCAGCCCGATGCCCTGGAACACATCCAGGTCGACCGGCGCCAGCTGATACTGGAACTGCCCCGGCACAAAGCGCAGCTCCTTCAGCGCAAACTGGCCCAGTGTGCTGCCCAGCCGCCCGACGTCGGCCGCAATGCGCACGCGGGCCTGCTCCAGGACGTGCAGCGCAGCCACACCGGCGATCAACGCAGTGCCGGCCACAATGCCGCAGAACAGCCGGCGTTTCAGGTCAAGCACCGGGGTCGCCGAAAAGAAAGTGGTCACAGCAGGCATGGCGCAGCCTTGTGGTCGGAACCACAAGGCTGTTCCGATCACCGCATGTCGTGCGCTGTGGCGGGGAGCCGCACCGCCGTGGAAGGCGTGTCCCCGAAATGCATGGCCAGATACTGCGTGGCCTCGGGAACGCCTTCGCGTGCGGCCCGCTCCAGCCAATGGCGGGCCGCGACCATGTCGTGTGCCACGCCCCGGCCCTCGCGCAACGCAACGCCATAGTGGTAGCGCGCCAATGCACCGTAGCCGGTGGCATCGTCGCTTTCCGCACCGCGCCGCATCAGGTCCGTGGCCCGCACCAGGTCGCGCGGCGCGCCCACGCCACTCTCCAGGATTTGCGCCAGCCACAACATCGAATAGACATCGTTCCAGCGGGCGATGCAGTCCTCGAAAATCGCAATGGCCGCAGCGTGGTCCCCCGTCTTGTCGGCCACATATCCGTACAGGCACTTGAAACGGCTGGTACTGCGGATATGTGCGCCATAGCTGAATTCGTTTCCCGACAGATCGCGCGACAACGCTGGCGTGGGCATGTCTTCCGCAGCAGGTGCCTGCCACAGCGGATCGACGTAGGGAGTGCCGTCAGGCCGCAACCATGCGCTGTGCTGGCCGGTGGCAAGGAAACTGCGTGCATCTGCATTCCCGGCCGCTGCCAGGGACTCGAACAATGCACGCGCCCGCACCCGGTCCCCCGGCACTCCCACGCCGAAATAAAGGGCCGTGGCATAGTGCAATCGTCCCATCTCGGCGTAACCCGGTGTATCGCTCTCTCCCGCCTGCCGCAGAAACTCGGCCATGCGCTCAGGACGGCGCGGTACGCCGTAGCCGTTGTCGTAAAAACTGGCAAGCCGGATCAGGCCGCCAGCATGTTTCTCGGCCACGCAGGCGGCGAGTATCTTGAGCGAGCTTTCGAAATCACCACATTTTTCCAGCTCGAACAGGGCCGATGAAAATTGCCCTGCGCCGTAGCGGCAGGTCGGCGCCTGCTGTCCGGCGCCTGCCTCCGCCAGGGCTTCGGGTGTAGCCTGCTGTCCCTGGCACAACGGGTTCTCCGGGGGCGTAGCGACCGCACGCTGCGCTACCCTGGCGATCCAGTTGGCGAAAGTCCGCGGGTCAGCACCCGCCTCCCCCTGCCATTGCAGCCGGCTGCCCCCTCCACGCTCATCCCAGTCCACTCCAATGTGCACAACACCGGCATCCGGCAGCCGCAGCGTCGCCTCGAAGCGGGCCGCATCCTCAGCCAGTACCGGCAGCGCATCGGCATGGGCCTGCTGCTGTAGTGCCAGCCAGGCCCGCACGGGGGCAACATCCACCAACTGCTCGGCAGCCAGAGATGGTGCAGCGATACCCATCCCACCGATGGACAGAACCAGCAGCAGGCCACAGGCCTTTCGCCGTGCGTGGCGGCCCCTGAAGAAAAGTGATGCACCCATGGCTCACCACACTTTCCGCGTCTGCGTGCCGGTCTGCAGGCGGATGTCGCCAAACTGGCCCGCGCCAGTCTGCCGGCCGAACACGCTGTTGGCGATGATCCAGACCTTGGTGATCTGGCGTGGCATGGGGCCGCCCACCGCGCGCTGGTAGTCCTCCCACACATTGACGCTCTCATCCAGCCACTTCTGCAGGTCACCGCTGCCGGATCGGGCCACGATATGCGTTTCCCTGTCTTTCCAGCCTTCCAGCGGGCAGCGGAAACTCAGGCCAACCGGCAACTCACGGCTCCAGAGGTATGTCAGGTCCTGGCCGTTGTCGAACTCCACGGCAATGCTCAGGTAGTCGTGATGGATGGGCGAATTCTCGGGGCCCTGGGCCGGCAGCGCATCCACACGCCAGGACCATTGCAACCGGGTCTGCGGCGTCAGGGCCTGTCGCACCTCCTTCTGCAGGATGGCCACATCCTTGTGGGTATGCACACCCAGGCGCGGGCCGGTGGGGCCCCCGTCGGCGCTGGCAGCCACCGTCTTGAAGATGTCTGCCGGCCCCAGTTCCCACAGGTAACTCCAGCCCGCAGGCGCCGTCGCGGGGCTCGCCAAGCGCTCGCGCTCGGCAGCGGGCCATGCCGGCCCGCCCGCCTGTGCCGCCAGCTTGCCGAGCTCGGCAGCCACATTGGTTCCCGGTGTCCAGCGGATAAGCGCGATGTTCACTCCGCCACCCGCGTCGGGATTCACCGCAGCGGGTTCGCCGGCATAGCCACCCTGCCGGTCCAGCCAGCGGGTGGGCAGGTTCTTGAACTGCAAGGTTCCGGCCTCGCGGGCCGTGATGGTGTCGGTATTCCGCGCTCCGCGGGCGATCTGCCCCTTGGCGCCGATGCGATGCCAGACCTGCAGATACGGCTCCAGCGTCAACTGGTACTGGCGCGACAGCCACACTTGTCCATCCAGCACGATGGTGACCTGCTCGCCCTGCTGGATCTGCATGCCGGTGTCCTGCCATGGCCCCACATCCGCACTCAAATGCAGCACCTTGAGCCCTGCGATCGCCTTGCCTGCGAGCGGCGCCAAGGCCGTTTTTACCTGGCGTTCAAAGGCGTCATACCCGACGCCGTCCGACGCCACCGCCGAACCCATCCGGGCCAGACCCAGCGCCACCACCACAATCCCCATCCATTTCCGCATGTCCCGCTCCTGTTTTGTTGGATACGGTCCGCCGCACGACGAACCGGACACCATGCTAGGCACGACAGGTCAGGAAAAAGGCCCTCTACAGCGGTGCGGGCAATTTGCCCGGGCTACTGCGGGCCCAAAGCCCGAAGGAAAAGCAGAAACAACGCCATGGTCGCGCGGTCAGTTGCCCTTGTGCTGATCTGGCTGCGCCCGGCCCATCCCGGGAGCACAAGCGCCGCAGCCCTTTCCGCCATGAAAAAACCGCCCGAGGGCGGTTTTTTCATGGCAGCGTGGAAAGCTTCCTGCTTAGCCTGGCTGCTTCAGGCCCGGCTTCACCGTATTTTCACTACCGGGAGGGGCAATGGTGGCTGCATTGGTCTGGCTTTCCTTCGCGGCCTCGGCGCCTTCAGCCCGGCGCTTTTGCACCGCAGCGGCCTTTTCCTCGGTCGATGGCTTGGTGGTACCCAGCTTCTGGGAACCCTTGTCGTACTGCTCCTTGCCGGCAACGGCCTTCGGGTCCGGCTTGGGAGCTGCCGGGTTCCCGTGGGTCGATGTCAGGTTGGGAACACTCCCCTGCGACAAATTGGGCTGGTTGACGGTTCCTGCGGTGCCATCCGGGGAAACCTGGGCAAATGCGCTGACGGCCAGGGCCTGCGCGGCGACGATTCCGAATACAAGGGCTGCTTTCTTCATGATCTTCCTTTGTGATTGAATAAGCGCCCGGTCTTGCGGTGACCAGACACAACCCCACTGTAGGCCGGCCTTGCGCGGTGGCCCATCGGCCGGGGCCGACATCGGCGTAGGACAACACCGCAACCACCACACAGGGGGCATGCGGGGCATGCCTTCACCCCTATACTCTTATCTGTTGCCACCGGCTGGATCGCCGTGGCAGCGTAGGTGAGGCGAATGGTTATAAAACGTTACGCCGGGACCTACGCCATGGGCTCGGAGGTAGCCGGTTGGATACGGATTGATCAGGGCAGTCCGTGCAGCTGAAAGGCTGGAAAAACCGTTACAGATCAAGCGCTTATGGCAATAACCCGTTGAAACTAGGCGGGTTGCAAATTGCGGGTGTAGTTCAATGGTAGAACGGCAGCTTCCCAAGCTTCATACGAGGGTTCGATTCCCTTCACCCGCTCCACGTCAATCGCGTTGGTATAGAGTCTGAACCCCAGTACCAAAATTTCGAGGAGTTTCGAATGCAAATCAAGAAATCTGCCAAACATTTTCTGGCCATCGCAGCCGTGACCACCCTGGGTCTCGGCGTGCTGGCGGGCTGCAACAAGGCCGAGCCGCCACCGGCCCCTGCCGCCGCACCGGCACCTGCGCCCGCTCCTGCTGCCGCACCGGCGTCGGCGCCCGCATCGGCCGCCCCTGCAGTCACGGGCTCGGTGTCGATCCTGGAACCCGCAGACGGTGCCACCGTATCGTCGCCGTTCAAGGTCAAGTTCGGCATTGACGGCCTGAAGGTGGAACCCGCTGGCGCCATCGTGGCGGGCTCGGGCCACCATCACCTGCTGATCAATACGGGTCCGATTGCCGAAGGCCAGTCGATCCCGATGGATGAAACCCACCTGCACTACGGCAAGGCCCAGACCGAAGCCGAAGTGAAGCTGGCCCCCGGCAAGTACAAGCTGACGGCCCAGTTCGCCAATGGCGCACACCAGTCGTACGGCGAAGCCCTGAGCAAGACGATCGAGGTCACGGTCAAGTAAGCCGCATCCGTTGCCAGCCGTACCCGCTCTTCCTGCGGAGTACGGAAACGGCGCCAGCCCCTGCAGAGCGATTTCTGAACGCGCTGCAGGGGTTTTTTACTGAGCGCCTGAATTTCCCACGCACCGCACTGCGAAGGCCCCGCCCTCGAGCAGCGGCCGTCAGGCGCTGGATTTATCCGGGTTCACAGACAGCGATTCGCGAAGGAACCGGATCAGGTCATCCATCCGCCCATCGCTGGCCAGCACCTGCGACAGACAGACGGTCATCTCCACATGCCGGTCCGTTCCGGCCAGGACACAGCATGCATTCCCGCCCAGCGGAAGGCAAAAGATGTTGTCGGTGGAAAAGCCTGCGCCGTGCATTGTCCCCAGATCGAATACCCCCAGATTGGAAATCAGCACCGTCTCCATCAGGCGTTTGTTCACGTAATTCCGGGGGGTGCGCGAAACCAGCGCGTCAAGCCACGGTAGCGGCAGCAGCCGGACCCAATCCAGGAGCCGTGGATACCGCGCCTCCATTTTCTGCTCCAGCATGTTGCGCAGCCCGCGTTTGAATACGTCAGGCCCATCGCCGGGTTGCATGGGGACGAGCAGCATGCTGCTGAAGTTCAGGGTCGACTGGATCGCGGGCATGTGCCGCCGGAGATCGACCGGGACGGCAATCAGCGCGGTTCCATTTGCATGCCGATGTGCATACGCCGCCATCGCACTGGCGGTACGGGCCAGGATGTCGTGCTGGGGCAAGGGGAATGTCAGCCGCCTCCAGGTATCCCCTTGCAGGGCGCCGCGCTGGCCCCCGGTCAGGGCAACAGATGGCACATGCCGGGATGTCGAGTGCGATGGCCCCACCTCTTTCATCAGGTCGGCATCGCCGAAAGCGACGTTGGTACCCAACAAAGGTTCGCCGCGCAGGGCCCGGAACAATTCGTACAGGAAATGCCGTACACCACGCCCATCCATCACGGCATGCAGCGCGCGGAAAATCACCAGCGTGCGTCCGGAAGCCTGGGGTGCAATGATCAGCTCCGTTGCAGGACCCGCATGCAGATTCAATCGGGTTTCGTAGATGAACGCGGAGCCCTCCTCGGACTGCCCGTCCCATTGGGGATCGGCGACAACACGCACGGGAGTGGTCAGGCCATCACTCTGCCACCGGGTGCCCATGCGCGAACCCACGATGCGCAGGCGCAGGCCCGGGTTGGCTTCCGCGACCGCATCCAATGCCCCGCGCCATGTTTCAGGGGCGACATGCCCCTCGCCCGTCAGTACAAAGATGGCTTCCCGGGGTGGCTCGATGGTGCGGTTGCTTTCTCCGATACATGCGTGGTAGTACTCGGGCGTGGTCAACCGCCGTGATATTTGCCGCGTCGGTTCCAATGTGAGATTGCCTGGCATACGCCTCTCTAGTAAGGGATGGGAACAGGAGGGCCGCAGCTTTGGCGCTAGACAGCCCGCAATGCGTCCACGATCTCGAGCCGCGCCGCACGCACCGCTGGCAGAACGCCACCCAATACGCCCATGAACACAGAAAATGCCAGCACCTGAAACCCGATGGCCGGTGTGAGGCTCAGCCGGAAGGAGATTTCGGAGAAGGTCTGGAAATTCGTGGTGGATACCTCCACCCACTGCGCACCCGACGCCAGGCTCAGACCCAAACAGCCTGCCACCACGCCCAACAGCACCGCTTCACAGAGAAAAACCCCGACGATGGCCCGCTGCCCAAAACCGAGCGCGCGCAAGGTTCCGATCTCCCGCGTCCGGTTGGCCACACTTGAATACATCGTGATCATGGCCCCGATGATCGCGGCAATCGAAAACACCGCCGTGATGGTTTTTCCGAATATGTCGATGAAATTGGACAGCTTCTCTGCCTGGTCTGCATAGAAGATCGACTCGCGCTTGAGCTCCAGCTTGAGCCGCTGATCTGCCCGGATCGCCGCCACCAACTCGTCCATGGCCCCGCTGTCACGCAAGCGGCCAATGACCGAGGAGAACGCTTCGCGCCGGAACGCCTGCATCATCTGCTCGGTATTGCCCCAGACCTCGGAATTGAATCCACTGGTTCCCGCATCGAACACACCGACCACCGTCCATTCGCGCAAACCGAACGACAGCTTGCTGCCGATCGTGGTGCCCTGGTGATTCCGGAATATGCCATTGCCCACAATGATTTCCGAGGTGCCTGGCCGAAACATGCGACCGCTCACGATGTGCGCCTGGCTTCGCATCGCCAGCCCATTCGGTGTCGTTCCTCGAATGAGCACATTGGCGGGTGTGTTGGTGCCCTTCTTCAGCAGGTTCACCAGAACAACCACCTCCCGCGAAACGATACCGCGGCCGTCGCCATCGGCGGCCAGGCCAGGAAAGGTCTCGATGAGGTTGGCCTGGGCCCGCTCGATCGTGCTCTGGGTTTCCGTGAGAGTTCCCTGCCGGGTAATCACCACATTGTTGTAGGAGCCGGTACCCGCCAGCGTTTGGCGCAACCCTTCGGTGAGCATGAGCACGACGGCAAAAATACCCGCCACCAGCACCATGCCCACGACGGTCAGCAGCGTGGTTATCTTTCGCGCGCGCAGGTTGCGCGCCGCATACGCAATGGCAAGCGAATTCATGTCACCGCACGCAGGCCGTCGACAACGCGAATGCGGGAACTGGCCCAGGCGGGATACAACGCGGCCACCACCCCGACCAATGCGGCTCCCGCCAACTGCAGCACCACCGTGGTGGAACTGATCTCGAAAACGAGAAACATCCGCCCACTGGCTTCATGGAAGAGCTGGGCCAACGGAAAACACCAGGCTACCCCTATTGCCCCACCCACGCCAGCGATCAACAGAGATTCCGCAAGGATGAGCCCAAAAACCGACCGGTCGTGGAATCCCAGCGCCTTGAGCGTCGCATACTCGCGGGAGCGCTCGCGCGCCGTCATGACCATGGTGTTCGCCATGACCGCCATGATGATGAGAATGACAGCAAAGGAAACCACCTGGATCGTGGTCAGGATCGTATCGACCATGGCGACAAACCCCAGCTGAAAGGATTTCTGGGTTTCAGTGAGTGTTTCGGCCAGCGAGTTACGGAACGTCTCGTCGATTTCCGTTGCCACGGAAGCTGCCATGGCGGGATTCTCGAGATACACGATGATCGCGCCCACCTTGTCTGCCCGTGATGGCAACAGGCTTTTCACCATTTCGTTCAGGTAATCCCAATGGAAGAGGAACTGTGTTTCGTCGACCTTGCTGTCCGCCCCGTGGTAGATACCCCGCACCGTGAAACTCCAGGCCCCCGGATAAATGGTTCCTTTCAGCGCAACCTGATCACCTACCCGCCAACCGTAGTCACTGGCAACCTTGCGGCCCACCACGACGCCACGCTGGTCGCGTAGAAACTCTGCCATTTCGTGTTCGGGGACTTCGTACTCCGGATAGACGTGGAAATAGCTGCGTGCGTCCACGGCGAACTGAGGGAAAAAGCGCCGCTCATCGATATAGATTCCCCCAAACCAGTTGGCCCAGCTGACTGACTGGACCCCTTTGATTCTTCGCAGGCTTTCAATATGCGTAACCGGCAGCGGAAAGGTGAGCGATACCTTGTTCCGCGTGATCAGCCGGGCAGACGATGCCGTCTCGACCCCCGCCAGCCACGCATCGACGACCGTCTGCAAAAGGCCGAACGCAGCGATTGCCACAGCGATCCCCACCATGGTGAGCGCGGTTCGCAGCCAATGCCGCCACATGTTTTTGACGGCCAGCCGCAGGATGTACCAGATATGCATGTTGATGCGGTACGTGCTATTCCGGCATCGCGGACAACAACACCCCTTTGTCCAGATGAATCTGGCGGGTGGCGCGGGCCGCGCACTTGGGATCATGGGTCACCATCACGATGGTTTTCCCCATTTCGCTGTTCAGGCGATCCAGCAGCTGCAGCACCTCATTGGCAGAGGTGCGATCAAGATCTCCTGTGGGCTCGTCGGCCACGATCAGGGTAGGGTCCGACACCAGCGCACGGGCGATAGCCACACGCTGCTGCTGGCCTCCGGACAACTGGTTCGGATGGTGGTCCAGGCGATCACCGAGCCCCACCATCGCCAATGCCATTTCGACATGCTCGCGCCGTTCACGACGGGTCAGCCCGGTCAGCAACAGCGGCAACTCTACATTCTCGAATGCCGTGAGAACCGGCATGAGGTTGTAGAGCTGGAAAATGAAGCCGACATGCTGCGCACGCCAGGCACACAACTCCTTCTCCGACAACTCCACCATGTTGACTCCGGCAATATGGAGGCTTCCAGCGGTGGGTTTGTCGATGCCGGCAATCAGGTTGAGCAGGGTGCTTTTTCCGGACCCGGACGGCCCCATTAACGACACGTATTCACCAGCCTGGATATCCAGATTGACATCCAGCAGCACCGGCACCGCGAGCCTGCCACGCCAGTAGGTCTTGCCCAGCCCGGCTGCGCAGATCAGTGAAGTCATGTCATTTCCGGTCCGCGACACGGACCCGGGCTCCGGATTTCATTCCATCCGAAGGCGACACCACCAGGACATCGGAAGCCTTCAGTGCGCCGGCGACAAATTGCACATCACCGGATTTCACACCCGGGGTGACCGGGATGCGCTGGACGGTTGCATCCGGCTCCACGCGAAAAACAAAAGCCTGCGTTCCTTCGCGCACGATCGCAGCGGGATTGACAGCCACGGCCGGCAAATCCGTCGCCAGATCGACCGGTTGTGTCAGAAAGCTGACCTTGGCGCTCATGTCCGGCAGGATGCGTGCATCCAGATCCATGATCTGTACCTTCACGGTGACGGTTGCACTGGAGCGTTTGACCGTCGGGACAATGGTGCTCACACGGCCGCGCCAACGTTCCTTCGGAAAGGCATCCAGAACAATGATGCACGGCTGGTCTATCACGATGCTGGCAAGCGCCGATTCGGAAACATCGGCATCCACTTCCAGCGTGCCAAGATCAGCGATCACCACAACGGCTCCCTTGGCGTCTGCGGCGGACGACAGCGGCGTGACGACATCCCCCACATTGGCGGTTTTGGAAATCACGACTCCATCGAATGGCGCGCGAATGTTGGTGTACTCGACCGCGTTGCGTGCAAAGCTTTCATTTGCCTTGGACGCTGCCTGGGATGCCTTGGCACTGTTCGTTGCCGCCAGGGCACGGGCAACCCGCGACTTGGCATCATCGAATGCAGTCTGTGAAACGAATTGCTTCTGAAACAGGTCTTCAACCCGCCGGAGGTTCTGCTGTGCATCGGCCAATTCGGTATTGGCCGATGCGATGGAGGCCAGCGCTACATCATTGTTGGCTGTCGCACTCTGCAGGGATGCCGACACATCACGACTCTCGAGCCGGGCGATCAACTCCCCCGCCTTCACTTTGCTGCCTTCAGTCACACCCAGCCACTCCAGCCGCCCGGTTCCTTTGGAGGCAACCGAGGCCTTGCGCCGGGCAACCACGTATCCGGTCGCATTCAACGCAACGAACTGCGAGGAAGGGAATGCCGTCACGGCCTGGGTCGTCTGGACAGTGGTGGCCGGTGGGTTCTGAATGAAATAGCCCCCGATGGCCCCCACAGCCAGCAGCGCCAGCACGGGCCACAGCCAGCGCCGGGGTTGGCGCCGGATGCCGGGCGATTCGGCGTTGCGGTGGATACGCAAACGGTTCAGATCAACTTCATTCATGATGAAAAATGGGCCTCATAAGCGTGGATCAGGGCGTCGAACTGCTTTTGGTCGTTGTATGCGGCCGGAGCGGCAAATGTCACCACAGCAAAATCGGCATAGGAAAGAAATACGACATTCAGTTTCCCCACGAAGCCGGGGATTCCGTACAGATATTCCGCCCGAAAACCCGCACACGAATAGCGGGCCATGTCGGGTGAACCCATCGACACAATACCGCCACTGGGCATGTCGTGGTTCAGCTTGAACAACAGGGTATTCAGGCGCTCCCGCAGCTTGGATACGAGAAACCGCAGCGGCAGCCACCGTATCACGGGAATCTCGCGGGATTGGTAACAATCGGCATAGGCTTTCACCAGCTGACTCAGGCGAAGCGTCAGGCTGCGATGCGTGTCCGTGGGCTCCACGCACAACTTCAGGAATCCGGTGAGATTGCCAACGCCCATTTCATCCGTTCGCAAGCCCCGGTAGTCCACAGGAATCGTAAACCGGACCTCCCCCGGCCCGGATTGCCTTGCCCATTGCGCAAGAAAAACGGCGCTCCGTGCCAGCAGACCCGATGGACTTTTAGGCAGCACAACACGCCGCCAGATGTAGTCCAGCGGCCCGGTCGCTGTTCCTGCTGAAATAACCGGAATGGTGTCGGCCGGCGGCAACGGCGTGAAGCCGCTGTGCTGCAGGCGGTCACGGTAACGGGCCTGGACATCGCCGTCGGTCAGTGTCGAGTGGGAACCAATAGGAGGGTCGCCCCGCAAGACACGGAAGATGTCCTGGATCCAGTGCATGATCCCGCGGCCGTCAATCGCCGCATGCACACTTCGGAAAACAATGCGCAACTGCTGATCCGCACAGCGGACAAGAAACAGATCGGCAACCGGCCCCCCTCGTATCGCGTCCAGCGCGGTGGACAGAAAGTCTGCCCCTTCCCCGCTGGAACCTGTCCAGTTGCTCGATTCGACCACATGCACGACGGGAGCGATGCCACTGTCCACCCAACGCGCCCAGCCCAGAATGCCCCGCAAGCGGACCCGAACCCCCGGATTGGCCTCTGCGGCAGTTGCCACGGCCATGCGCAATTCGGCGGCGCTCAGATCACCCTGCCCCTGCAAAATGGCATCCACGTGGTAACGGCACACCGCATGGAACATGAGCGAATACCGCTCGATGCCAGACAGCGGCCGTGAATACACAGGTTGTGCAACCGTTGCCATGGATGTCTGCATCGTCACGTGCGCGCGGCGGATGCATCCACCGCCGCCGCCGGCTGCAGAAAGCGCCCGATTTCGGCGAACAGGGCAGCCGGTGCCTCGCGCGTTATCCGGTGCCCACACTCCAGGAGCGCCAACTGCGCACAAGGGAGATGCTCCAGCAGAAAATGGGCTGCGGGAATGAAAGGCGATGTCCGGCCGTATACCAGCAGCACGGGCATACGCAGGCGTGTCATGTCTTCGGGCGGAGGGGTCTGCATCGCAGCCACATCCTGGATCATCGTTGACTCAAAAAACAGGCCTTTGAGCCGCTGGAACACGCGTTCCCGGCGGCGCCCCCCCAGGCCCGGGCTGATGCTGTACGGGCTGTCCAGGTAAGCATTCAGGGCGTCTTCAGACTGTATTGCCTGCAAACCCGGAAGCATGTACTGGGACGCCGGTACACCGGCATCCACCACCACGCAGCGGCGAACCTTTTCGGGCCACCGCATGGCATAGTGCATTGCGATCAAGCCGCCCATGCTGTGCCCGACGAGGTCAATGGTTTCATCGTCCCCTACATAGCTGCGTACCACGGCATCGAGATCGTTTGCCTGCGTATCCAGATCGAATCCGGCCGCAGCCTCGCTGCTGTTGCCATGCCCCCGCTGGTCATACAGCACGATACGGCGTGCATCCGACAGCGCCGTCACACCGGTCATGTACCACAGCGCCATGCTGCCAAAGGCCAGCCCATGGACAAACACCGTAGTGCGGCCACTCCCCATTTCCAGCGAAGCCAGCCGGGCCCCGTCGACATCGATCATTTTCATCCGGATCTCACCACATCAAACGGGCACACACAACCGATCCACGATCGGCAACACGCCATGCGGACCGGGGGCGTCCGCAAACTGGCGGGCCACCGCACGCGCTTTCCGGGCCATCTCCTGATCACCGACCAGTTGCTCGATGGCTTTTTTTGCTCCGACAGGCGTAACCTTGCCGTAGCGTACGGGGATTGCCACACCGGCCCGGGCCACTTGCCGGGCCACGATGGGCTGGTCATCCCGTATGGGCGCCACGATCAGCGGCAATCCGGCTGCGAGGCTTTCACACACGGTATTGTGTCCCGCATGGCAGATCACGCCATCCATGTGCGGCAGCAATGCATGCTGGGGCACGTAAGACCGCACCAGTACATTGGCAGGCACCCGCCCGATCATCGACTCCGGTGCCACAAAAACGGCCTGGATATCCAGTTCGGCCAGGGCGGCAGCCACCACATCAAAGAATCGTGTTTCACGATCACGGCTCAAGGTGCCGAGCGTCACGAGCAGCTTCTTCCGGCCGGGCTCCAGCCATTCCCAGGGAAATGCCACATCGCGCTGCCCTACGCCGCCAGACGGCCCCACGAAGACATAGGGAGCGTCAAACCGCTCATAGGCGTCCCCGACCAGCATGTCGACGGAGAAGACCACCACCGCATCGGGAGAGAAATCAGGCCGGGCCACGATCCGCGACGGGGGCAGATATCCCTGCTGCAGGCGCCCATATTGCGCCTCGACCCAAGCGTCGTGGGATGGCAGAAGTTTCAGTATGGATGCCGTGGTCGTGACCAGTGACAACCAGGGCAGCTCACGCTTGCGTGCGACCAGTGCCCCGGCAACCATCTGGTGGTCGACCACCATCAGATCCGGGAGAAATCCGTCCACTGCGCGCTCGATCACGGACAGGGAATCGCTCGCCATGGGCATCACGAACTCGTCCAGAAAGAAGCGAACGCTCTCCAGACCACGCAAATCCGATGAGCGCGCGATGAAATCCACCCCGGCTACGCTGCGGATGGGAAACACGGTTGCCCCACGCGGGAGCCGGTCACCGATGATCTCCGCATGAACACACCACGCAACCGTGTGCCCTGCGGCCTCCAGCACGGAAGCAACCGCCAGCGCCGGATTCAGATGGCCGACCAGCGGGGGAACAACAAACAGGACTCTCGCCACCGGACGCTCTAGCTTGCTGCGGATGCAATGAATGCCGCGATATCACCAACGGTCATGTTGATGAGTTCATCCATGTTCTTCCCCGACAACCACTGCACCATGTTGATGCGTGCCCCGTAATGCACCTGCAGCGCATCGGCAATCTTGACAAATTCAATGCTGTCGAGTTCGAGGTCACTGCTCAAGCGGGTTTCCGCATGGATATCCCAATCGTGAATCCAGTCTTCGTCGATTGCCGTGCGAATGGTCGAAACAACCGTGGCCAACGTGTTGTCATATTGCGAATTCATTCAACTTCCTTGTTTTTCTTGGTGCGCAATCCCCTCCTGGGTGCGCAGAACCGGGGCCCGTATTGTCGTGCCGACGGCGTCATGTTCCTGCGTCCAGCCCACAATATGTTGGCCTACCCGCGCGGTGTGAACCCAGTGCCGTCCGATCTTGACGCGTGGTCCATCCACCGCCTCGACCACCAGGCTGCGCAGGTTGGCGCCCATGCCGATTTCCAGTGATTTCGCAACCGCTTCCTTGGCAACCCAGGCACGGGTAGCCGCGGTATCCCGATCATCGCCATCCAGCAGACGCCACTCCGCCTCCGAGCAGACCATGGCCACAAAGCTGTCGGGACGCGGTTCGATCACCTCGACATCGACACCTACCGCACCATCCGATGCCAATGCGACGGCGATACCCGCCTTATGGGCAATCGACAGCCGGAGATGGGATGGAACGGTGTTGGTGACGTGGGCCACAACCCGGGGGGCGCCCGCAGCATCGTTTTCTATCCGCATTTCTTTCGGAAAAACGCGCAGAACCCCCTGGCTGGATGCCAGGAAGTCGCGCACGGCATCCTTGGCCGCAACACGCCCACTGAGCCACTGACGCTTGCGCCGTGGTGGCAACTGTTCGTACACCAGCACTTCCGGTTGCGAGAGGTAACGGCACGCCAGATGATCCCGCATGATCGCCGTGTCGTGGACATCGTTGAAAACCATCACACCATCCGTGAGTGGCTGCGAAAACCTGGAGATGGGCAATTGCCGGCTGTTCGCCCACATGCTGCGGTCCATCCGGTAGCGCCGCGTCGCCCACCCTTCGATGGAGATGCTGGCCTTGCCGTCAACATCCCGCAGCACGTGGTCGGTGATGCAGGTATCCGCATCCAGCTGCCGGACCCTGACCTTGTTGGTGACGCGCTGACCAGGCAACGGGTCAGGCCCGTGGAACCGGATCTTCCCCACACCAATGGGCATGGCGAGGCAATTGTCTGGCTGTTCCATTACCCAGTAGCCCGCCAGTTGCCCCATATTGTCGAGCAGCGCCCCCTTGCCGTCCGGGACCCGGATATCGCCATCGATGCCATTGGATCCAATACCCAGGAACCGCTCCACCCCTTGGTAGGCGGGACCATGGAACATCCAGTTGTCCTGGTACAGAGCCTGGGCCGATATTGCGGTTTCCCGATGGCCGGCAAGCGGCTCTTCTGCGTGGGGGGCAGCAGGTGCCGCATATGCTGCGGCAATCTCCACCTGCGCCCGGAAATACCCCTCGATATCGACCCGCAGCAGATGGGTGCCGAGCGACTGCACAACGATGTCCACGTTGCACGGTGTCGATACCATGAGCCATCTGTACGCCTGTATTTCGCGCACTTCCACGACGACATATCCGGGCAGCGTTTCCTCGACGGCCTCCCGCACGAGCATGACCTCCATCGTCATGGGGACAACAGGATAGCGGTCGGCAATGATCGGCCATCCCTCGCGCTGGGGGTGCAGGGCATGGTCCCGCACGTAGGGAATCGTGGTGTCGAGGTCGAGTACCCGACGGATACGGCGCTGGATGCCGGACGGTGGAACGGGCGCCGCCGCCGCACGGGCCGGTTGCGCAGTTCGGCTTGCATCTGCTGTTGGGCCGGCATGGCGGGACCCCACTCCGGATTGATGCTGGGCAAACAACTGGGAGACCTCACGCGTGGCACGCTCGATCTCTGCAATGGTATGAAACACCATGCGCTGCACGGGATCCGCCGCCTGCTCGGCCAGTTGCCTGGCCGACCCTGCCGTGGATACTGTGCCCAGATCCAGGCCTGCACCCAGTTGCACCAAGGGCACGCCCAGCGCCAGCAACTTGCCCTTCCGCTCCGGTACAGCGGCCGGTGGCACATCCCTCGCACCGGGAAGCGCATTGGCTATTCCCAGCAACGCGGCATCGAATGCGAGGCCCTCAACCCACAGTGCAGCGCTCATATGGGTTAGCTGCGCGACGGCACTCCGCTTGGCCTGGTTGGCATGCAGGGCCACATGCGGTCGCCCTTTCAGGATGTCGCCGATGAATCCGACCAGAGACCCCGTGCCTGCCTGGATGAACACCCGGCATCCTGCCGCGTACATGGCGTCGATCAGTGCATGAAACCGTACGGGCTGTAGCAGATGGTCGATCGCCAGGTCACGTACGGCATCGGGGTGATCGGGATATGGGGTTGCCGTCGTGGCCGACCAGACCGGCGTCCGGGGGGTGCTGAGCCCCACCGCACCAAAGAACTCCCGGTACACCCCGAGATGCTCGTTGAACAACGGCGAGTGGAAACCTGACACGAAGGGAAGCACTTCGCAAAAAACGGCCGACTCCCGCAAACGGGATGCCAGGGTTTCGATACTGCTTTTGCGCCCGCATGCAATGGCCTGGTGTGGGCAGTTCTCATGCGAAACGGAAATCTCGGCGAGGCCGTGCATCGCCTGCTGCATCCGGTGTACATCGCATCCTGCAGCCAGAAAAAGAACATCTGGAAACGCGATGGCATTGCCCGCAATGGAGGCACCAATCCGGTCCTCCAGGCCTTCGCCGATCATCATGCCGGACGCATGCATGGCGCTCCATTCGCCAATGCTGTGACCTGCAATGGCATCTGGCTGGATCTTCAGGTCCTGCAATATGCCAAACAGATACCGGTTGAATTCCAGCACCCCCAATGCCGTACCCAACAGGCCATCCGATGGGTGGGACTGATGGATGTGCTCCGGTACCGGATGGCCAAACGCTGCAGCCAATCCTTCTGTTTGCGGTGCAAAGCTGCTGTCAATGCCCGGGAACAGCAGAGCGACTTTTCCACCCGCCGCGGCCAATCCACCCGTGGTGAAGTACATGTCGCTGCGTCCATGCCACGGTTGTCCGGCGGTGATGATCTTGCGCGCCAGTTCGAGCTTCCGGCTGTCCGGATCAACAATGGCGATGCGACAGGCACCGTTTCCGGGGTCGGTGTTGCGCTGCCCTGCGGCAAGACGCTCCAGCAGTTGCCCGGGGGTGTCGGCGCTGAGCGCCATGACGCGGGGAAGTCCAGGCACCGGACTGGTGATCCGGTGTGTCGGCATGACAGGCATGGCATGCCCCCGGATGACCACATGGGCGTTGATGCCCCCAAAACCAAACGCATTGACTCCGGCGATACGCTCGGTT
Organism: Burkholderiaceae bacterium; assembly: GCA_036405035.1. Classification (GTDB taxonomy): domain Bacteria; phylum Pseudomonadota; class Gammaproteobacteria; order Burkholderiales; family Burkholderiaceae_C; genus PCRC01. The sequence continues at coordinate 2,075 of DASWYJ010000031.1, read as the reverse complement.
CGCTCCGCTTCCCATGGCCGCGCCTCACCGAGCACCCTGAAGCAGGTGCGGTCCATGCCCGGATGGGGCTCTCCGCAATGCAGCGAAGGCGGCAGCACACCGTGGTGCACCGCCAGTGCCCCCTTGATCAAGCCGGCAATACCCGCTGCAGGCATCGTGTGGCCAATCATGGATTTGACCGAGCCCATGACAGCACGCTCTGCCGGCCCGCGGGTTGGGCCAAAGAACCGCGCAACCGTTTCCAGCTCGGCCTCATCCCCGGCAGGCGTGCCGGTTCCATGCGCTTCAAGCAACCCGATTGCCTGTGGCGCAAAAGGCAGCCCGGCCCAGGCGCGCTCCAAGGCGAGAAATTGTCCGTCAGCAGAGGGCGCAATCAGGCTGCCACTGCGCCCATCGCTGGCGGAGCCAACCCCTTCGATGACGGCATAGATGCGATCGCCCGACGCCACCGCGTCATCCAGTCGCTTCAGCACCACCATGCCGATGCCTTCCCCCGCCAGAATGCCATCCGCCTGCCGAGAGAACGGCCGGATGACGCCCGTTCTTGACAAGGCGCCAAGCTGACAGAACGTTGCCCAGAAGGTCAGGTCATGGCACACGTGGACGCCACCAACCATCATCATGTCGGTTTGCCCGGACCGTAGCGCGGTGCAGGCATGTTCCAGCGCAATCAACGAGCTTGCGCAGGCCGCGTCCACGGTAAACGCGGGGCCCCGCAGATCCAGCTTGTTGGCCAAACGGGATGCCACCAGGTTCGGGATCATCCCTGCCGCGACATCAGGGCCGAAATAGTCGAGCTGGCTCAGCAGCCGTTCCTTGACCTGTGCCAGTGCCGAAGCGCCCAGGTCTGGAAACAGTTCACCGAGGGTCAGCAGCACCTGGGGAATGACACGGACATGCTGGGCCAGCCGCGCGCCACCGGCCGTGATGTAGTTGCCACGGCCGATGACCACGCCCGTGCGCTGCCGGGCAAACTCCCGGTTCTGGTATCCCGCGTCCCGAAGGGCTTCCAGGCCGATCTTCAGCATCAGCAACTGATCGGGTTCGGCAGCGTCCGCCGCCTTCGGCATCACCCCGAATGTGACCGGATCGAAGGATGCAATATCGTCGATGAAGCCACCGCGCCGACAGTAGAACCTATCGACCGCGCGCGAGTCGGGTTCATAGAACGACGCATCCCACCGCGCACTCGGCACCTCGGAGATGGCGTCAACGCCGCCGACGATGTTGGCCCAGTAATCTGCCAATGTGGGAGCGCCCGGGAACAGGCACGACATCCCGATGATTGCAATCCGGTCCATTCGCGTCACACCGCCGCAGCGACTCCCGCTTTGCCGGCGAAGGCATCCGGTGCTCCGCACATCAGCACGCATTGCGCATCCTGGCCGAAACGCAGCTCATCCAGCAGCGCCGAAACGCCTTGCTCCAGCGGAATCAACCCGACCCCCTTCCGGGCATATTCCTTTTCGAGGGATTCCGACACCATCCCCGTACCCGCCCACGGCCCCCAATTGACGGCCAGCACCTTTCCAGCACCCTGCAGACGGGTGTTCCACCCCCGCGCAAGCCGGTCCAGTACATCATTCGCTGCGGCATAGTCGCTCTGCCCACGGTTGCCAAAAACCGATGCCACGCTGGAGAAGAACACCACCCACTTGACGTCGTCCCGGATGCAGTCCGACAACACGAGAGCCGGCTTGACCTTGGTATCAAAAACCCGGGAGAAACTGTCAAAACTCTTGTCTCGGGCCAGTTTGTCCTCGATGACACCGGCACCATGGAATACCGCATCGATGCGGCCGTGCCGCTGGTACAACGCCTCCACAAAACTGGCAAATTCCCGGTCTTTCCGCACATCCATGCCGGTGTAATTGACCGTAGCACCCGTCTGGCGGATCGCCTCCAGCGAGCGCCCCAGCTCCCGCTCGGCCAGAAGGGTGGACACCATGCGTTCAATCTCGGCAGGACGCATGCCCTTGTTGTGCGTCGAGAGGACACGGCGCAGTTCCCGCGGATCGGTCAGGGATCGTGTTACTTCCGACTCTTCTGCCTCGGGAAGGGACGACCGCCCCACG
>DASWYJ010000030.1:0-5347 GCA_036405035.1 Burkholderiaceae bacterium | reverse complement strand
GCGCGCTGGCGGCCAGCAGCACGGCGGCCAGCAGCAGCCAGCGCTGGCGCCCCCGGGCATGCGGCGGATGCCGGGGTGGCGGCTGCGGGGTGAGGGGACGGTTTTTCACGGCAAACCATCATACGCAAGCCCGTCCGGCTTGCTACCATCGTTGCACGAACGGGCACGCACCCGGCACACCACGCAGGAGAGCGATTCCATGATCACCACCGTACTCCCGCCGCGCCATCTGGCACGGTGCGCCATGCTGCTGGGCGCGCTGGCCGCCCCCTGCGCTGCGCTGGCACTGGAGAACTGCGATGTGGGAGGCCAGCCGGTCAACCCGGCCAATGGCTACACCACGCAGGACAAGACCGGCATCATGCGCTGCCGCGACCGCGAAACCGGTGTGATCCTGCGCGAGCAGGAGTTGCGTGCCGGCCGGTTCATCGGGCTCGACCGCACCTACCGCGATGGCAAGCTGGCGCGGGAGCGCCAGGTCAATGACCGGGGCAACACCGACGGCGCCGCCCGCGAGTTCGCGCCCAACGGCCAGGTACTGCTCGACGCGCTGTATGAAAACGGCGAGCGGGTGGGCCTGTCACGCGCCTGGCACCCGGACGGCACGCTGCGCCGCGCCGCGGTGGCCGCCAAGGCGCGCGATGAACGCGCCTTTGCCGAATTCACCCCGCGCGGACAGCTGCGCGACATCGGCTGTGGCACGCAGCCCCTGCTGGCGCCCACGGTGGACGACGCCCGGCTGTGTGGTTTCAACGGCCCCTCCCGGCTCGAATTCTTCCGCGATGACGGCACGGTGCAGAGCCGTGCCACCTTCGAGAACGGCAAGCGCACACGGTTCGAGACGCTGCACGACAACGGCTCCGTCAACCAGCAGCAGGAAGTGACCGGCGGCAGCCGCATCGACCGCAGCTTCAACCGCGAAGGCGTGAAGCGCCGGGAAGTGGTGTGGTCGCTCAGCGGCACGGTTGCTCTGATGGAGCGTGACCAGGAGTTCGCGGCCTCGGGCGCGCTGGCGCGCGACCGCCGCTGGGCCCGCGGCGAACTGGCCAGCGAGGAGGTGTTTTTCCTGAACGGCCAGCCCCGCAGCAAAAACCTCTATGCGCTGGATGGCAACCTGCGCAGCATGGAAAGCACCACCTTCCACGACAACGGCCAGCTGGCCAGCAGCGGTCGCTTTCTCACGCCGGGCCGTGGCCCACAGCTCGCCACCGGCACCCACAAGCGGTTCGACGCAGCGGGCAAGCCCCGTGCCGAAACCGTCTACGACGACCAGGGCCGCCCCACACGCCAGCGCGAATGGGATGAAAGCGGCAAGCTGGTGCGCGACGATGCGGTGTTCGAGGACGGTTCGCGCAAGGCGTTTGCCCGGTAGGAACGTTCCAGGAACACCCGTGGAGCCGTTCAGGCGGCAGGGGCCTGCTGGTCCGCAGCCAATCGCTCCCGGAGGAAATCGGTGAAATCGTCGAGGGCCGCGCTGCTGCCGGCGGAGTCGGGAAAGCCGATGGAGATCTCCACCCGGTCGTGGGGGCCATACAGCACGATGCTGGGCAGCGCGGAGCTCACGCCGATCACCGGAATGCTGTACACCGTTTCCACCTGCAGGCCCGGGCATTGCCATTGCGACATATCCAGCCGGCCGATGTTGCTCACCAGCGCGGTCAGGAACACGCGGCCCGGCCAGAGCTGGCGCGGCAGGCGGAGGAAGAGGTAATTCACCCAGGGCAGCGGCAGCCGCCGCAGCCATTCGAACGCGGGCTTGTACACCGCATCGCATTTGTCGTCCAGCAATTGCCGCAGCTTGCGGGTAAACGCCTCCACACCGTCACCACGCTGCAGAGCGATCCCGAGCATTCCGGAATACAGCAGGGAGGATGTCAGCTGCGGCGCATGGCGCCGCAGATCCACCGGAACCGCCAGAACGGCCGCATGGCGGCTGTGCCGGTGGGCATACGCGGCCACCGCCACCGCCACCCGGGCCAGAATGGCCGGCTGCGGGCCCTGCAAGGTGATGCGGCGCAGCAAGACGCGCGTGCCGGCTGGCAGCACCGGAGCGGTCAGTGGCGCCGCCTGTGGCAGCTTGGGGGATGTCGCCGTGTTCCGCATGCTCCGCAGCAAATCGAGGCTGCTGGCGCCGGTATTGATGCCGACCAGCGGTTCGCCGCGCAGCGCCCGGAAAAGTTCTTCCAGCAGGTGCGACATGCCGCGCCCGTCGGTCACGGCATGCAGTATCCGCAGGATGACGAAGCAGCGCCGCTCCGGCGCCGGGGCCTCCGCCACCACCAGCTCGCAGGTGGGCCCCGCGCCAAGCATCAGCGGGGTTGCATAGATGAAATCCGCTCCGGCTTCGGTGCGGCCGTCCCAGGTGCAGTCGCGCACCATGCGCAGCGGGGGCGGGCTGTCGCTGTGCCAGCGGGCCTGGCGACGCTGCCCCACCATGTGCAGCCGGATACCCGGATTGGCCACCACCACCTGGTCCAGCGCATCCCGCCAGACGGCCTCTGGCAGCACACCGGAAGTCTCCAGCACCGTGACCAGCTCCACGGCCGTACCGGGAACGCCGGCACTTCCCTGGATGGCCGCAAACAGGTATTCACCTGCCGACACCGGCCGGGAAATGTCCCGCACCGGCTCATGGCCCGGCTGTGCATGGATGGAATCGCCCATGCCCGCATTTTTACCGCGTTTGGCGGTCTGCAGGTTCATTCGCCCAGGCCGGATCGGTGGCGGGGCCTAGCCGTTCTCGGTTTTCATGCCGGCGCTGCGCCACTCGGGGAAACCGCCACGGAACCAGTGCACCTTGGTATAGCCGGCTTTCAGCGCGGCCTGGCTGGCCTTGAAGCTCTTCCAGCATTCGGCGCCGTTGCAGGCGAACACCAGCGGCGTGTTGCGGTCGGGCACGGCCTGCTCCAGCGCGAACTGGTCGAGCGCGGCGTTGAAATCGGCGTCCTTCGCGCTTTTCTCGTGGTACGGCACGAGCTGCGCGCCCGCCACCCGGCCGGCCTTGAATTCGGCTTCGGTGCGGGTGTCGATGAAGCGGGCGCCCTGCTGCAGCAGCTGCACCACCGCCGGTGCATCGACCACCGTGGCGCCGGGCAGCGCACGCGGCGTGAAGTAGCCCAGCGTGGCCACGTAGTCGAAATCGCGGGCCTGCAGCGCGGCCAGCCGGGCACCGTCGCCAGCGGCGCCCAGGGTGCCGCCACCGGCCGCCAGCAGCGCGGCACGCAGGGCCTCGGCGCCGGGCTTCACGCCGTCCTTGATGGCCACGCCCAGCGCCGGCGCGGGCTTGGATTCCATCACCACCTTGACCGCCTCGCCCGCGGCCACCCAGCGCTCGAACACGGTGCGCTCCACCGCCACCACGTCGCACTGGCGCAGCTGCAGGCACGACAGCAGCGCGTCCTGGTAGCGGGTTTCGTACACGCCGCCGAAATGCCGCTTGATGGTGGTGTTGGCGGCATTGACTTCACCGCGCACCAGGTAGGTCACCACGCTGTCCTGCAGCGGCAGGCCGAGTTTCTTGCCCTTGGCCTGGGCCAGGCTGGTGACGGGGCTCTCCTTCGGCGCCACCAGCACGGCCTGCACCGGCCGGTCGAGGCCGAGCACCGGCGCGTAGCCGTAGCGCACCGCGCTGCCGATCACATGGGCGGGGGCGACAAAGATGTCGGGAATCTTGGAGCGGGTCAGGCCCAGGTCGGCAGTGGCGTCGGTCGACAGGGTGACGGTGGGGCTGGCCAGCTTCTCTTTCTTGAGCGCCTGTTCCAGCGCGGCTTTCCAGGCTGCATACACCGCAAAGCGCGACTGCTCGGCGCGGTCGCCGGGATTGACCAGCACCTTCAGGTTCGCCGGTGCGGCGGCAGAAGCGGGAGCGGGAGCGGGTTTGTCCTGGGCGCCAGCGGCACCGGCCAGCGCGGCCAGGGCCAGCAGGGCGGCGGCGTGCGCGAGGGGGAACAGGGGCATGCGAATCCTCCGGCAAATTAGGGCTGCCGCGAGTGTAGGGGCAAGCACCGCCGCTGTGCTGCCCGGCGGGCCGGAAGTGGTCACGATACCGGCGCAACCGTGAACAGATGCCTACAGCGCGCCCACGGTTTGCGCGATCGCGCCGAAAACGCTCTGGCCGTCGCGGCCCTTCATCTCGATGCGCAGGCTGTCGCCGGGCTGCAGCCAGCCGGTAGTGGGCTGGCCGTCGGCCAGCTGTTCCAGCGCGCGCTTTTCAGCAATGGCGTGGTAGCCGGTGGCGGTGTCCGGGTGGCTCACCGGGCCGCTGCCCAGCACCGTGCCGGCGCGCACCGGCCGCTGCGCCGCCAGATGCGCCAGCAACTGGCCAAAATGGAACTGCATGCCGGCTGCGGCGTCGGCCAGGCCAACCTTGCGGCCGTTCCAGCTGGTCTGCAGCGCCAGCGCCACCCGGCCCCGCTCCCAGGCCGGGCCCAGTTCGTCGGGCGTGACCGCCACCGGGCTGAAGCTGGTGGCAGGCCGGCATTGCAGCAGGCCGTGGGCGGCGGCCAGCTCGGCGGGCAGCAGGGTGCGCAGGGTGGTGTCGTTGGCCAGCAGCAGCAGGCGTACGCCTTCGAGCGCCTGGGCCGGCGGGCTGCCAGCGGGAATGTCGCCACTCACCACGGCGAGCTGGGCGCCGAAATCCAGCCCATGCGAGGCCAGCGCACCCGGCAGCAGGTCGTGGGCGCCATGGAAGGCGGTGGCATCGCCCGGCGCCAGCAGCGGCCGGCTCTTCAGGTGCTGCGGCAGCGCCATCTGGCCAGCCTGGGCCAGCCGCTCGATGTGGCTGGTGTAGGCCAGCGCACCGAACCAGCCGGCCGGCCGCGGCAGCGGCGCCAGGCACAGCGCGGGGTCGAACGCGAAGGCGTGGCGGGCCTTGCCGTGGTTGAGCGTGTCGTAGAGGTCCTGCAGCTGCGGGCTGATGAAGTTCCAGTCATCGAGCGCCTGCTGCAGTCGTCCGGCGATGCCGGTGGCGTAGTGCGCGGTGCTGAGGTCGCGCGAGACGACCACCAGCTGGCCGTCGCGGGTACCGTCCTTGAGGGTGGCGAGTTTCATGGCGCTATTGTCTACAGGTTCCTGCGGGCGCCGGCCGGGGTGTGGGCATGCCGTAAGCTCGGCCCATCACTGCTGCTGCCTGCCCGTGTCCACGCCGCCCCGCCTCCGCCCGCTGCCCGACGCCCCGGCCCTCCGCGCGCCCTGGGGCCGGCTGGTGCTGCTGGCGCTGGCTGTGCTGCTGGTGCACCTGGCGTTTCTGCGTACGGCGCCGGTGCGCTGGGAGGCCCCGGCCACGCAGCCGGCCGCCGTGCGCCAGCTGACCCGCAGCATGCCCGCGCCCGCTGCGCCGCCAGCACCG
>DASWYJ010000029.1:0-3963 GCA_036405035.1 Burkholderiaceae bacterium | reverse complement strand
TTCGCCGCGGCCAATGCCGCTGGAGCCGGTACGCACGGTCTCCAGGATGGCGCTGCGGTCGATGGCTTCCAGAAAGGCGTCGTTCTTGCCCTGGTCGCCGGTCAACTCGATGGTGTAGCTCTTCTCGGTCACGTCGATGATTCGGCCGCGGAAGATGTCGGCCATGCGCTTCATCTCCTCGCGCTCCTTGCCGACCGCGCGCACCTTCACCATCATCAGCTCGCGCTCGGTATAGGCGCCTTCGGTCAGGTCGACCACCTTCACGACCTCGATGAGGCGATTCAGGTGCTTGGTGATCTGCTCGATGACGTCCTCGGACCCGTGGGTCTGGATGGTCATGCGCGACAGGCTGGGGTCTTCGGTGGGCGCCACCGTCAGGCTCTCGATGTTGTAACCGCGGGCCGAGAAAAGGCCCACCACGCGGGAAAGCGCACCGGGCTCGTTTTCCAGCAGGACAGCAATAATGTGTTTCATATGAATGTGATTCCTCTTTTCGCCGCCCTCCCCCTGCACCGGTAAGTGCAGGGCTTGGCGGACAATAGATTCGTCCAGTTAGCTATTGAATTTGCAGCAACAAAGCCAGCATTGACGCTGGCCAGCTGCCAATTTGACTCAAAATTACAGGTCTTCCGAGCCCAGCAGCATCTCGGTGATGCCCTTGCCGGCCTGCACCATCGGGAACACGTTCTCGGTGGGATCGGTCCGGAAGTCCATGAACACCGTGCGGTCCTTGAGCTTGCGGGCTTCGCGCAGCGCCGGCTCCACGTCGCCCGGCCGTTCGATCAGCATGCCGACATGGCCATAGGCCTCGGCGAGCTTCACGAAGTTGGGCAGCGCATCCATGTAGCTGTGGCTGTAGCGGCCTTCGTAGTCGAGCTCCTGCCACTGGCGCACCATGCCCAGGTAGCGGTTGTTCAGCGAGATCACCTTGATCGGCGTGTTGTACTGCAGGCAGGTGGACAGTTCCTGGATGCACATCTGCACCGAGCCTTCGCCGGTGATGCAGTACACCTCGCTGTCGGGCTTGGCGAGCTTGATGCCCATGGCGTAGGGAATGCCCACGCCCATGGTGCCCAGGCCGCCGGAATTGATCCAGCGGCGCGGCTCGTCGAAACGGTAGAACTGTGCGGCCCACATCTGGTGCTGGCCCACGTCGGACGTGACATAGGTGTCCACATCCTTGGTCATGTTCCACAGCGTCTCGATCACGTGCTGCGGCTTGATGACGTCCTTGTTGTTGCGGTCGTATTTGAGGCAATCGCGCTTGCGCCAGCCTTCGATCGTGCCCCACCAGCCGCCCAGCGCATCCGCGTCGGGCTTCAGGCCCGATTCCTTGATCATGCTGATCAGCTCGGTCAGCACGTCCTTCACGTCACCAACGATGGGGATGTCGACCTTGACCCGCTTGGAAATGCTCGACGGGTCGATGTCGATGTGGATGATCTTGCGGTCGTTCTGGGCAAAGTGCTTGGGATTGCCAATCACGCGGTCATCGAAACGCGCGCCGACGGCCAGCAGCACGTCGCAGTTCTGCATCGCGTTGTTGGCTTCCACCGTGCCATGCATGCCCAGCATGCCCAGGAACTTGCGGTCCGAGGCCGGGTAGGCACCCAGGCCCATCAGCGTGTTGGTGCAGGGGTAGCCCAGCATATCCACCAGCGTGCGCAGTTCGGCAGACGCATTGCTCAGCAGCACACCGCCGCCGGTATAGATGTACGGCCGCTTGGCGTTCATCAGCAGTTGCAGTGCCTTGCGGATCTGGCCGCCATGGCCCTTGCGCACCGGGTTGTACGAGCGCATCTCGACGCTCTCCGGATAGCCATTCCAGGGCGTCTTATTGAAGGAAATGTCCTTGGGAATATCGACTACCACCGGCCCGGGCCGGCCCGTGCGCGCAATGTGGAAGGCCTTCTTGATCGTTTCGGCCATCAGCCGCACGTCCTTCACCAGGAAATTGTGCTTCACGATGGGGCGCGTAATCCCCACGGTGTCGCATTCCTGGAAGGCGTCGAGGCCGATGGCATGCGACGGCACCTGCCCGGTGATGATCACCATCGGGATGCTGTCCATGTAAGCGGTGGCAATGCCGGTGATGGCATTGGTCACGCCAGGGCCGGAGGTAACCAGCGCCACGCCGACATCGCCGGTGGCACGGGCGTAGCCGTCGGCAGCGTGTACGGCAGCCTGTTCGTGGCGCACCAGCACATGCTGGATGGTGTCCTGCTTGTAGAACGCGTCGTAGATGTGCAGCACCGCACCGCCGGGATAGCCCCAGATGTACTTGACGTTTTCGGCCTGCAGCGACTTGACGAGGATTTCGGCGCCGCGCAATTCGGGCGCAGCCTGGCCGGATGCCGCAGCGGCCGACGCAATTTCAGCTTTGGATATTTCCATGATGAACCTTTGTGAATTTCTCTGACGAAAAACCTTGGGTGCTTCTCTGCAAACCCTTGTGGGGTCGCATCGAAACTTGAGGCCAAAGCCATGGGCGGACTGTTCGACCCGCCGGACTGTGACCCGTTTGCCGTTCGATTGATACCCCGCATTATCGCACCGGTCGGGCCGAATACCGCCATCGCGCGGCCACCGGGCTTCACGATGCGATAATCGCGCCCAAAAATAGACTCCCGAACCCTGGTGCGCGCGCCCATGGCGCCACCCAGCCCCTGTCGTACCGGCAACCGCCCCTTGGCCACCGAAAAAGAACTCTCCGACTTCCTGAAAAGCGTCGAAAAGCGGGCCTTCAAACGCTCGATGTACCACGTTCGGGACGAAGAAGCCGCGCTCGACATCGTGCAGGACAGCATGATGAAGCTGGCCGAACATTACGCCGACCGGCCGCCGCTGGAACTGCAGATGCTGTTCCAGCGCATCCTGTCGAACTGCACCCTCGACTGGTTCCGTCGCCGCAAGACCCGCACCGCGCTGTTTTCCAACCTCAGCGACTTCGAATCGGCCGGCGAGGACGGCGATTTCGATTTGCTGGAAACTTTGGAGACGCTGGACGACTCGAACGCCACAGAAAGCGCTGAGAGCTCGACCGAGCGGGCCCAGATTTTGCGAGAGATCGAAGAAGAGATTCAGAAACTGCCCGGTCGTCAACGGGAAGCCTTTCTGATGCGTTACTGGGAGGAGATGGACGTTGCCGAAACAGCCGCCGCCATGGGCTGCTCCGAAGGCAGCGTCAAGACCCACTGTTCACGTGCGGTGCATGCCCTCAGCCACGCCCTGAAGGCACGAGGATTCCAACTATGAGTTATTCGCTTCAACACCAGGCAGAAATCTTGCAGGATCGGTTCGGTGCCCGGCTGGCAGCCCGGCTTTCCGACAGCACCGATGCCCTGCCCTATGACATCGCCGAGCGCCTGCGCGCCGCGCGCGTCCAGGCGTTGGGCCGTCGCAAGTTGTCCAGCGTGCAAACCGCCCCGGTGCTGGTATCCGGCGGCGGGGCCGCCACGCTGGGAATGGGCGGCGATGACAGCTGGAACCTCTGGGGCCGCATTGCTGCAGTGCTGCCCATGGTGGCGCTGGTCGTGGGCATCGTGGCCATCAAGGTGGTTCAGGACGACGCCCGGGCAAGTGAACTGGCCGAGGTGGACGTGGCGCTATTGACCGACAACCTTCCCCCGTCGGCCTATACCGACCCAGGATTCCTGCAGTTCTTGCGGGTTGGTGCCGCCGAGTCGCGGCCAGATGCCGACGAATAAGGCCATCCCCTCCGCGTTGTTGTATTTGTGCTGAATTTCGTTTTCCGTATTGCTCGTCTTGCCACGTTGGCAGCCAGCCCGCTGCTGCTGGCTCCGCTGACAGTGTCCGCACAGGTGCCGGAGCGTGCGGTCGCCGCGCCCCAGGCATCCGCCAGTTCCCCCAGGAAAGCCACAACCAAGAGCCCTTCAACAGGTGTTGGCGCCCGGGCCGCCGCTGAGACGGTCACGCACCCCACCTGGAATGAACTCACCGCCG
>DASWYJ010000028.1:0-2078 GCA_036405035.1 Burkholderiaceae bacterium | reverse complement strand
GGCGTCGTTCATCGGCATCTCGCAGTTCACCGGCCGGCTGGGCCGACGCTTCGGGCTGGTGCCGCTGGTCCGGGCGGCCGTGACCGGCTATGCGGCGGTCATGGTGCTGCTGCTGGCACTGCAGCTCGGCGGCGTGGAGCGGCTGGAGGTGCTGATTGGCCTGCTGTTCGTGGGCTACGGCTTTCTGGGCCTGGTGGTGCCCACGACGGCGGTGCTGGCACTGGAAGAACACGGTGCCATCGCCGGCACCGCCTCCGCGCTGATGGGGACGCTGCAGTTCATGACCGGCGCACTGGTGATGGCGGTGGTGGGCCTGTTCGTCAATGGCACCGCACTGCCCATGGTGGTGGGCATTGCCGGTGCGGCAGTGATGGCGCTGCTGCTGGCCCGTGCCACCCTCGGGGGAGCGCGGCACGGCTGAAACCGTGGGCGCGCAAAGCGAAAAAGCTCAGGCGGCGCTGACTCCGGACGGCATGCGGTTGCCGCGGCGCAGACGCCGCACCTGCAACGTGGCGCCAATCACCAGCAGCAGGAACAGCACCGCAGCGACCTTCTGCAGTACCGGATCTTCCGGGCTGTTCAGCAGCGGAGCGCCGAGGGGCAGCCGGGTGGTGGTTTCGGTGATGGCCGGTATCCAGTGGAACATGAAGGTGGTGGAATACGCGACCGTGCGCACATACGGCGACAGCGCGCCCAGCAGCCGGGTGGTTTCGGCCAGCAGCGCCACGCCCAGCACCAGCAATGTGACGATGCCCAGCACATGGGGCTTGCCGAAGCCGCCATGCTGGAAGATGCCAAAGCCGGTGAGGCAGGTGAGCACCGTGGTCACCACATAGACTTTTCCGGCCTGGCTGAGCCAGGCGATTTCGCGGTAGCGCCAGAGGGCGATCAATCCTGCTGCGACCGCAACGAGGCTGATGGCGGTGTGGATCAGGCCGAGGGGGGTGAGTCCGAACATGGTGTGCTCCCGGGGTTGGCGGAGGGTGCACGGGCCGCGCGCTCGCTGGCCATGGCGGCACCCAACTCGGGAACCATTGTGAGGGCATCCACCGGTTCACCGCAACCAGAACACACCAGCGACGGGCTGCTGTGGCCGCCGCAGCCGGCATGGCGCAGTTGCAGCGGCGGGCCATCGGCTCCCCAGTCGCCCCAGCGGTCGCCCCATTGCTTGAGCGCAATGACCACCGGCCAGAGATCGCGGCCCTTGGCGGTGAGCCGGTAGGCATGGCGCGCCGGCCGTTCCTGGTAGGCCTTGCGGCTCAGCAGACCGGCCTCGACGAGTTTTTTCAGGCGCACGCTGAGCAGGTGCGGCGACATGCCGGTCTGCGCGGCCATTTCGTCGAAGCGCCGCGAGCCCAGGAACAGCTCGCGGACGATCATCAGCGTCCAGGCGTCGCCCACCACATCGAGCGTGCGGGCCACGGGGCAGGTCATGTTGGCGAGTACGGATTTACCCATGGGTGGATATTAACTTCATTTTTTGAAGTTATAGTGCGGAGGCCCACTCCATACGAGAAAAACCATGACCGAAAAACGCGCACTGTGCTCCGGATGCGACATTTACTGCCAGGTGCTGGCCGAGATACCGGAATCCGGCCAAGTGGGCGACGTGCGGGTCAAGGCCATGGACCCGCGGCCACTGAAGGCCAATATCTGCATGAAGGGCGTGCACGCACCGGCCGGTTTCAGCCACCCCAAGCGCGTGCTGTACCCGCTCAAGCGCACCGGCCCGCGCGGCTCCGGCCAATGGGAACAGGTCAGCTGGGAAGACGCGCTGGACGACATCGCCACACGGCTGGCCGACATCGTGGCGCTGCACGGGCCGGAAGCGCTGGCGGTGTCGACCTCGCAATGGAACACACAGACCGACAACGGCGCGGGCCGGCGCTTCATGAACCTGCTGGGCTCGCCCAACTGGATCAGTGGCGTGGCCATCTGCGCGGGCAACACCGCAGCCATCAACCGCATGGTCTACGGCTGGTACCCGTATCCGGACTACACGCAGACCCAGTGCATCGTGCTGTTCGGCCACAACCCCAAGCAGCATTCGTGGACACCGGTGTACAACGCCATCCGCC
>DASWYJ010000027.1:0-5201 GCA_036405035.1 Burkholderiaceae bacterium | reverse complement strand
GCCGATCACGTCAACCCCGGCCAGCAGCAGGCCACGCGCCAGCAGCACCGGGCCCAGAATTTCGGCGATCTCGCGGTCACGCGCACTCAGCGGTTGCGCGACACCCTTGCCGCCGGCCGCGAGGTTGCCGCGAACTTCGGTGCCTTGCGGGATGCGGGCCAGGCTGAACGGCACGGGTTTTCCGCCGATGACGAGGATGCGTTTGTCGCCCTCGGCGATTTCGGGAAGGAATTTCTGCACCATCACCGTCTGTGTGCCGTCCTTGTTGAGTGTTTCGATGATGCTGCCGAGGTTCAGGCCATCCGCCTTCACGCGGAAGATGCCCATGCCGCCCATGCCGTCGAGCGGCTTCAGGATGATGTCGTGGTGCTCGGCATGGAAATGGCGGATGTCGGCGGCATCGCGGGTCACCAGTGTGGGGCCAATGAGTTCCGGAAACTCCAGGATGGCCAGCTTCTCGGGGTGGTCGCGCAGCGCACGCGGCTTGTTGAACACCCTGGCGCCCTCCCGCTCGGCCTGCTCCAGCAGGTGGGTGGCGTAGAAGTATTCGGAATCGAATGGGGGGTCCTTGCGCATCAGCACGGCGCCAAACCCGGCCAGCGCGCGCAGTGCCGGTGCCCCGGCGCCATACCAGGCCACCGGGTCGCCGGTGAGTGTGATGTCGCGCACCCGGGCGGTCACGCGGCCGCCACGCTGCCACGCCATGTCGCGGGACTCGCACACGGCGATGGTGTGGCCGCGCGCCTGCAGCGTGCGCATCATCGCAAAGGTGGTGTCCTTGTAGATCTTGAAGCTGTCGAGCGGATCGGCGATGAAGAGCAGGTTCATGGACCGGATTGTCGCCAAGAATGCCGCGGCCTGCTCGGCGCAGGGCCAAGGGTGCCGGCAGGCTCCGCAGCGCCCGCCGGCGGTGTCAGATCTCGATCTTCGAGCCGAGCTCCACCACCGAATTGCTCGGCAGGTTGAGGAAGTCGGCAGCCCCGCTGGCGTTGTGGTGCATCTGCGCGAACAGCTTTTCACGCCACTGCGCCATGCCGCTGCCCAGGCTGGGAATGACGGTGTCGCGCGACAGGAAGTAGCTGGTGGTCATGGCCTCGATCTCGCAGCCACGCCCGCGCATCTGCTGCAGTGCGCTGGGCAGGTCGGGATCGTTCTTGAAACCATAGTGCACCACCACCTGCCAGCAGTTGTGGCCCAGCGACTCGATGGCCAGCCGCCGGTCCATGCCGATCCACGGCACCTCGTGGCTGCGCACCGTGACGAACAGGTTGATCTCGTGCAGCACCTTGTTGTGCTTGAGGTTGTGCAGCAGCGCGTTGGGCACGGTGCCGACCTCGCCGGTCAGGAACACCGCCGTGCCTTCGACCCGTGCGGGGGGGCTGACGAACACCGCCTCCAGGAATCCGGGCAGGTCGATGGCGTCGGAGCGCATCTTGGCATTGAGCAGATGCCGGCCTTCCTTCCAGGTCATCATCAGCGTGAAGATGCCGCCACCGATCAGCAGCGGGAACCAGCCACCCTGCGGCAGCTTCATCAGGTTGGAGGCAAAGAAGGCGAAATCCACCACGAAGAACATGCTGGTGGCAGCCAGGCACAGCCACAGCGGGTACTTCCAGCGGTAGCGCACCACGAAGAAGGTCAGCACCGTGGTGATCAGCATGTCGGTGGTCACCGCCACACCATAGGCGGCAGCCAGGTTGCTCGACGACTTGAACATGCCCACTGCCAGCACGATGGCGACGAACAGGCCCCAGTTGACGAAGGGCATGTAGATCTGGCCGGTGTCCTTGACGCTGGTGTGCATCACCCGCAGCCGCGGCAGATAGCCCAGCTGGATGACCTGCTTGGTCACGCTGAAGGCACCGGTGATCAGCGCCTGCGACGCGATCACCGTGGCAATGGTGGCCAGCACCACCAGCGGCAGCTGGGCCCATTCGGGCGCCATCAGGAAGAAGGGGTTCTTCACCGCGGCGGGGTTGTCCAGCAGCAGCGCGCCCTGCCCGAAATAATTGAGCACCAGCGCCGGCATGACCACCGCGAACCAGGCCAGCCGGATGGGCCGCTTGCCGAAGTGGCCGAGGTCGGCGTACAGCGCCTCGGCACCGGTGACGCACAGCACCACCGCACCCAGGATGATGAAGGTGGTGCCCGGAAAATCGATGATGAAGCGCAGCGCGTAGTGCGGGCTCACGGCCCGCAGGATGGCCGGGTTATCCAGGATGTGCGAAATACCCAGCGCCGCCAGCGTGATGAACCACAGCAGCGTGATGGGTCCGAAGAACCGGCCAATGCCACCGGTGCCCCGCTTCTGCACCGCGAACAGGCACAGCAGCACGACCAGCGTGATGGGCAGCACGAACTTCTTGAACTCGGGTGACACCACCTCCAGCCCCTCGACCGCCGAGAGCACCGAAATGGCCGGGGTGATGACGCCGTCGCCGTAGAACAGCGAGGTACCGAAAATGCCCAGCATCAGCAGCACACGGCGCAACTGCGGCTTGTCCTTCACGGCCTGCGAGGCCAGCGCCAGCATGGCCACCAGGCCGCCCTCGCCGGCGTTGTCGGCGCGCAGCACCAGCACCACGTATTTCAACGACACGATGACGGTGAGCGTCCACACGAACATCGACAGGATGCCGTAGACGTTCTCCGGCGTGAACGGCACGTGGCCGGAGCCGAAGACTTCCTTGACCGCATACAGGACGCTGGTGCCGATGTCGCCATAGACGACACCGATGGCGCCGATGGTCAGCGCCGTGAGCGAAGATTTCGAGCTTTGCACTAAACCCCCTGTCGTTGCCGGCTCACCTGGCCGAGGGCCAGGGCAGGGACTGCAGGGTTCCATTACTGAGGGATTGCCATTGTGCGCCCGCCAACCGGGCGCGGGTGGAGGAATGAACCCAAAAAAAACGGCAAATCCGTGCGGATGTTGCAACGCAACAACTGCTTACCCGGCGGCCTCCGAGCCGCCGGGACCCGAACGGCGCGTCAGTCGTAGACCTCGGCGTCAGGATTGGTCGCCTCCAGCTCATAGCTGGCCGCCAGCATGGCCAGCCGGCCAATCACGCCGTACATGTAGAAACGATTGGGCGCGCTGGCGCCGGGCTTGACGCCGGGCTGCGGCAGGTGGGTCGATTCGGCAAAGGCCAGCGGCACGAAGCTGGAACCGGGTGCGTTCAGGTTTTCATCGACGCCGCGCTCGGCATGGATGCGGTAGAAGCCGCCGACCACGTAACGGTCCATCATGTAGACCACCGGTTCGGCCACCGCCTCGTTCATGCGCTCATTGGTCAGCACGCCTTCCTGGATGATGACCTCGCCCACCGGCTGGCCATCCTTAATGACGCTCATCTTGTTCCGGGTCTTGCGGTTCAGGCCTTCAAGTTCCTTGGCGTCGCGCACCGTCATGATGCCCATGCCATAGGTACCGTTGTCGGCCTTGACCACGACGAACGGCTTCTCGTTGATGCCGTATTCCTTGTACTTGCGGCGGATCTTGGCCAGCAGCGCGTCGACGTTGCTGGTCAGGCAGTCCATGCCCGTGCCTTCGGTGAAATTGACTTCGCCGCACTTGTTGAACATCGGGTTGATCAGCCAGGGGTCGATGCCCAGCAATTTCCCCAGCCGCTTGGCCACTTCCTCGTAGCTCTGGAAATGGTTGCTCTTGCGGCGCACGCTCCAGCCGGCGTGCAGCGGCGGCAGCAGGTACTGCTCGTGGATCTCTTCCAGGATGCCGGGGATGCCGGCCGACAGGTCGTTGTTGAGCAGAATGGTGCAGGGATCGAAATCCTTCAGGCCCAGCCGGCGCTTGCCGCGGATGACCGGCTCCAGCGTGACGCTTTCGCCCGTCGGCAGCTGCACAACCGTGGGCTCCTTGATGTCCGGATTGATCGAACCCACACGCACGTTGAGCCCGGCCATGTGGAAGATGCGCTGCAGTTGCACCACATTGCTCAGGTAGAAGGTGTTGCGCGTATGGTTCTCGGGAATCACCAGCAGGTTGCGCGCCTCGGGGCAGATCTTCTCGATCGCCGCCATCGCCGCCTGCACCGCAAGCGGCAGCATCTGCGGCGTCAGGTTGTTCCAGCCACCGGGGTAGAGGTTGGTGTCGACCGGCGCCAGCTTGAAGCCGGCGTTGCGCACATCGACCGAGCTGTAGAACGGCGGCGTGTGCTCCATCCATTCCAGGCGGAACCAGCGCTCGATGGCGGGCATGGAATCGAGCACCCGCTGCTCGAGTTCGTTGATGGGGCCACTCAGGGCCGTGACGAGATGCGGAACCATACGGCCCTTTTCTTACTTAGTGTGGAGGCTGCGGAATTGTAGGAATGTGAGGGCAGCCCTCCCGCTTGCAACCCCCGACCGGCCCTGCCAGCGCCGCCGCGCAGGCTCAGGTGCGCACCTCGCCCTCGCCCAGCACCACGTATTTCAGCGACGTCAGGCCCTCGATGCCAACCGGCCCCCGGGCGTGGAACTTGTCGGTGGAGATGCCGATTTCCGCACCCAGCCCGAATTCGAAGCCATCGGCGAAGCGGGTACTCGCATTCACCATGACGCTGGCCGAATCCACCTCGCGCAGGAAACGCTGGGCGTGCACATGGTCGCGGGTGAGGATGGCGTCGGTGTGGTGGCTGGAATAGTGGTTAATGTGGTCGATTGCCGCATCGAGCCCCTCCACCACCTTGATGCTGATGATGGGCGCGAGGTATTCCTCGGACCAGTCCTGCTCGGTGGCATCGACCACCCGGGCGCCGGCAATGCCGGCCAGCAGGGCCTTGGCCTCAGTGTCGCAGCGCATTTCCACGCCCTTGGCGGCGTAGATGGCACCAATCTTTGGCAGGAAGGCCTGCGCCACACCGCGCGCCACCAGCAGGCCTTCGCTGGCATTGCAGGGGCTGTACTTGTTGGTCTTGGCGTTGTCGGCCACCGTCACCGCCATCGCGATGTCGCAGGGGTCGTCGACATACACATGGCAGTTGCCGTCGAGGTGCTTGATGACCGGAACCTTGGCGTCGCGGCTGATGCGCTCGATCAGGCCCTTGCCGCCGCGCGGAATGACTACGTCCACATACTGGGGCATGGTGATGAGCTGGCCCACGGCCTCGCGGTCGGTGGTCTGCACCAATTGCACCGCGTCGGAAGGCAGGCCGCTTTCCAGCAGCGCTTTTTGAACCAGCAGCGCCAGCGCCTTGTTCGAATCA
>DASWYJ010000026.1:0-7991 GCA_036405035.1 Burkholderiaceae bacterium | reverse complement strand
GATAGACAAAGAGCAAGCCGACAATATCGCGAGGCAGCGGCTAGAAACTATGCGGGCGTTGGCATGTTTGATTGGTGCAATGCTTTATGGGATGCTGCTCGCGCTAGTCGGTAAATATTTCTTTTAAGTCGGCACAGGTATCTCGGCCTCAAGAGGCCGCTGCCTGCACCGCGCTAAACCGGTACACCCCGTCCCCATCCAGCGTCCGCTGGAGTGACCCGCCGTACCACAGCGCATGCAGGTGCGCCACCGCCTCGCCCAGCGCAAAGGTGATCTGGTGCACGTCGAGCTTGCGCCTGAACATGATGGGCACGATGTCGTGGCCGCTGCAGGGTGCTGCCTGGCAGGCTTCCTGCACCTCGGCGAGGCGGTCGCGGTGGTGGTCGTGCAGCTGGCGGATGCGGGCGTGCAGGCCGATGAAGGGTTTGCCGTGGGAGGGCAGCGTCAGGGTGTCGGCCGGCAACGGGCTGAACTTGTCGATCGATGCCAGAAACAGCGTGAGCGGGTTGGATTCGGGCTCGATGTCGTAGGTGCTCACGTTGGTGGAGATGCGCGGCAGCATCATGTCGCCGCCGATCAGGACCTTGATGTCGTCGCAGTACAGCGAGATGTGTTCCGGCGCATGGCCGTAGCCGCTGATGCAGCGCCAGGTCCGGCCGCCAATGCGGGGGGTGTGCCCGTCCATCATGCGCACATAGCTGTCGGGCATGGCCGGCACCATGCCCGGGTAGTAGCCGGTGCGACCGCGGATCAGCTGCAGCGCCTCCGGGTCGAGCAGGCCGTGCGATGCGAAGAAGCGGGCCGCTATCTCGCCGCCGAAGCCAGTGGTCGTGATGGTGCCCAGCCGGGCGGCGTTATAGTCGGTGGCGCTCATCCACAATGGCGCCTGCCAGCGTGCGCACAGCCAGTGCGCCAGGCCCACGTGGTCGGGGTGCATATGGGTGACAATCACGCGCAGGATGGGCAGGCCGTCCAGCTCGTCGGCAAAAATCGTTTCCCAGCGGGCCTTGGTGTCGTCGCGGGTAATGCCACAATCCACCACGCTCCAG
Source organism: Burkholderiaceae bacterium (assembly GCA_036405035.1). Lineage (GTDB taxonomy): Bacteria > Pseudomonadota > Gammaproteobacteria > Burkholderiales > Burkholderiaceae_C > PCRC01. The sequence goes on along the minus strand of DASWYJ010000026.1, from coordinate 6,942 downwards.
CCCTGCCGGCCGTCGATCTCGTCGCGCAGCAGCCAGAGGTTGATATGGTCCAGCGCGAAAGGCAGGCCCATGCGCAGCCATTTCACGCCAGGGGCCACCACCAGCGTGCCCCCCGGAGCCGGCAGCGCATCGCCAAGGGGGTAGTGGAGTTCGTTTTCGAGCGTGTTCATGCGGCACCCTGGTTACTATTGACGTTTACGTAAACGTCATATGTAATCCGCATTGTATGGACGGTTGTGGACTCCACGCTGTCGCGTCGGCTCCAGCCCGCTTTGCCCTTCAAAACCAGTTCCCGTCACCATGGCCATTACCTACACCATCGGCGAGCTCGCCCGGGAGTTCGACCTCACCACCCGCGCCATCCGCTTCTACGAAGACATGGGCCTGCTGCAGCCCGAGCGTGACGGTGCCGGCGGACGCAATCGTGTGTACAGCGCGCGCGACCGCACCCGGCTCAAGCTCACGCTGCGCGCCAAGCGCCTGGGGCTGAGCCTGACCGAGGCCAAGGACATCCTGGACATCTACGACAGCCCGCGCGATACCGGCGCGCAGCTGAAAAAATTCATGGCGGTTCTGGCCGGGCACCGCAAGGAGCTGGAAGAGCAGATGGCCGATCTGCAGGCCAATCTGGACGAGGTGAAAACCCATGAAAAAGAGGCGCGGCAACTGCTGGCCCGCCTCGGCAAGACACCCTGAAAAGTGCTGCCATGCGGTAGAACTACGTAATTGACGTTTACGTAAACGTTAATTAGACTCGGCGGCAGTTCTTCTCCTGCCACGCCTGCTGTCGCCCACCATGTCCGAGTCCAGCCCCGAGTACCAGCGCATTGCCGCGAGTTTTGCCCGCCAGGGCATGATGGTGCACTTGGGCGCCCGGCTGCTGCGGGTGGAGCCCGGCCTGTGTGAAGTGGCCCTGCCGTATTCGGATCGTGTGAGCCAGCAGCAGGGGGGCTTTCATGGTGGCGCCATGGGCGCGCTGGCCGACATCGTGGCCGGTTATGCGGGGCTTTCCGTTGCGCCGGAAGGCATGGAAGTCACCACGGTCGAATACAAGATCAATTTTCTTGCGGCTTTCCAGGGCGGCGAACTGATCGGCCGCGGCCGTGTGGTGCGCGGCGGCAAGCGCATCATCGTGACCAGCGCTGAACTGGCGCACCGCGACGCAGATGGCCGCGAGTCCATCTGCGCCGTCATGCAGCAAACACTGGTGCCGGTACCCAGAACCTATTAAACCCGCGGGGTGGGTGCGTGCCGCGTGGCGGCGGGCACCGGCCTCCCTTGCCAGCCAAAACCAAGGAGACATTTCATGAGCAATCTGCCCGGACTCAACTTCCACCTCGGCGAAGACATCGAAGCCCTGCGCGATACCGTGCGCGATTTCGCGCAGGCCGAAATCGCACCGCTGGCCGCCGAGGCCGACCGCAGCGACCAGTTTCCGATGCACCTGTGGCGCAAGATGGGTGAGCTCGGCGTGCTGGGCATCACCGTGCCCGAGGAATACGGTGGCGCCAACATGGGCTACCTGGCCCACATGATCGCGATGGAAGAGATTTCGCGTGCGTCGGCCGCCATCGGCTTGAGCTACGGCGCGCACAGCAACCTGTGCGTCAACCAGCTCAAGCGCAACGGCAATGAAGCCCAGAAGCAGAAATACCTGCCCAAGCTGATCAGCGGCGAACATGTCGGGGCCTTGGCCATGAGCGAGCCGGGCGCCGGCAGCGACGTCATCAGCATGAAGCTGAAGGCCGAGGACAAGGGCGGCTACTACCTGCTCAACGGCAACAAGATGTGGATCACCAACGGCCCCGATGCCGACACCATGGTGGTCTATGCCAAGACCGAACCCGAACTGGGTGCGCGCGGCGTCACTGCCTTCATCGTCGAGAAGGGCATGCCGGGTTTCAGCACCGCGCAGAAACTCGACAAGCTGGGCATGCGCGGCTCGCACACCGGCGAGATGGTGTTCCAGAACGTCGAGGTGCCGGCCGCCAACATCCTTGGCGGCCTGAACGGTGGCGCCAAGGTGCTGATGAGCGGGCTGGACTACGAGCGCGCGGTGCTGGCCGCCGGGCCCATTGGCATCATGCAGGCGGTGATGGACAACGTGGTGCCCTACATCCACGACCGCAAGCAGTTCGGCCAGAGCATTGGCGAGTTCCAGCTGATCCAGGGCAAGGTCGCCGACATGTATACCGTGCTGCAGGCCGCACGCGCCTTCTGCTACACCATCGGCAAGAACCTCGACGCGCTGGGCGCCGAGCATGTGCGCCAGGTGCGCAAGGATTGCGCCTCGGTCATTCTGTGGTGTGCGGAAGAAGCGACCAGGATGGCCGGCAACGGCATCCAGATTTTTGGCGGCAACGGCTACATCAACGAATACCCGCTGGGCCGGCTGTGGCGCGACGCCAAGCTGTACGAGATCGGTGCCGGTACCAGTGAAATCCGCCGCATGCTGATCGGCCGCGAGCTGTTCGCCGAAACCTGCTGATCCCCGTCTGGCGGAATACCTTCCACGTTCAGGGCATACTCGGCGCATGTCGAACGAACTGCAAGACCTCTTCGAGCACAACCGCCGCTGGGCGGCCCAGATGGAGCGCGAGCGCCCCGGCTTCTTCTCGGGCCTGCTGGCCCAGCAGACACCCCGCTACATGTGGATTGGCTGCTCGGACAGCCGGGTACCCGCGAACCAGATCACCGGCCTGGAGCCGGGCGAGGTGTTCGTGCACCGCAACGTGGCCAACGTGGTGGTGCCCACCGACCTGAATTGCCTGTCCACGGTGCAATATGCCGTTGACGTGCTGGGCGTGAAGCACCTGATGGTCGTTGGCCACTACGGTTGCGGCGGCGTGCTGGCCGCGCTGAACAACACCCGCGTTGGCCTGGCCGACAACTGGATCCGCCACATCCAGGACGTGCGTGACCGCCACCAGGTGCTGCTGGATGGACTGCCGGCCGAGGTACGCCATGACGCGCTGTGCGAGCTCAACGTGATCGAGCAGGTGGTCAATCTTGCGCAGACCACCGTGCTGCGCGACGCCTGGGCGCGCGGACAGGGGCTGACGTTGCACGGCTGGGTTTACGGCCTGAAGGATGGCCATATCCACGACCTGCACATGACCGTGGCCGACGGCAGCGGCCTGCTGCCCGCCTACCGGGCGGCCGTGGCCGGGGTGCGCGGCGTCACGCGCGACTGAAGGCGGACCGGAGCGCTTCTGCTGCCGCACAATAGCGGCATGTTTCCGCAAAAACTCGACTCCACGCTGGCCTACGAAATCGCCAAGGCGATGATCGATGGCTTCAACCGCCACTACCGGCTTTTTCGTACCGAATCGGCGCGCGCCAAGCACCGTTTCGAAACCATGGATTGGCATGCCCAGCAGCGCGGGCAGCGTGAACGCATCGAGTTCTACGATTTGCGGGTGCGCGAGTGCGTGACCCGGCTGGAGCGGGAGTTCAAGGCCGGCGACCAGCCCATGGATGTGTGGCAGCAGGTCAAGCTGCATTTCATCGGGCTGCTGATCAACCACCACCAGCCCGAATTGGCGGAAACCTTCTTCAATTCGGTGTCGGCCAAGATCCTGCACGCCAGCTATTTCCACAACGATTTCATTTTCGTGCGGCCGGCGGTGAGTACCGAGTACATCGAGAACACCGAGTCCAGCTCGCGCCCGACCTACCGTGCCTACTATCCCACGCGCGAGAACCTGCAGCAGACGCTGGTCGACATCGTGCAGAACTTTGACATCCGCCACGAATTCGATGACCTGCCGCGCGATGCGGGGCGGGTGCTGGACACGCTGCGCCCCATCCTGGATGCCGCCAAGCTGCGTGCCAACTTCCAGATGCAGGTTCTCTCCAGCCTGTTCTTCCGCAACAAGGGCGCCTACATCATCGGCAAGATCATCAACGGCTTCAACGAGATTCCGTTTGCGCTGCCCATCCTGTACACCAAGCATGGCAAGCTGGTGATCGACACCGTGCTGCATGGCGAGGACGACCTGCTGATGCTGTTCAGCTTCGCACGGGCCTATTTCATGGTGGAGATGGAAATCCCTGCCGCCTACGTGCAGTTCCTGCGCAGCATGATGCCGCGCAAGCCGCGCTCGGAAATCTACAACTCGCTGGGCCTGCAGAAGCAGGGCAAGACGTTGTTCTACCGCGACTTTCTCTACCACCTGCGCCACAGCACCGACAAGTTCCGCATCGCACCCGGCATCAAGGGCATGGTGATGCTGGTGTTCGATCTGCCCTCGTTTCCCTACGTGTTCAAGGTCATCCGCGACGAATTTCCGCCGCAGAAGGAAACCACGCGCGAGCAGATCATGGGCAAGTACCAGCTCGTCAAGCAGCACGACCGGGTGGGCCGCATGGCCGACTCGCTGGAATACAGCGAGGTGGCTTTCCCGCGCGACCGTTTCGACGACGCGCTGATCGAGGAGCTGCAGCGCACCGCCAACAGCCAGCTCGAGATCTCCGACCGCGACCGCGATGGCCAGGAAGAAGTCATCATCAAGCACCTCTACATCGAGCGCCGCATGATTCCGCTCAACATCTACCTGCAGGAGGCGCTGGAAGCGCCGGGCGATGCGCAGTCGCCGGCGCAGATCGAGCGGGCGGTGGTGGAGTACGGCAACGCGATCAAGGACCTGGTGGCCGCCAACATCTTCCCCGGTGACATGCTGTGGAAGAACTTCGGCATCACCCGGGGCAGCAAGGTGGTGTTCTACGACTACGACGAGATCGAGTACATCACCGACTGCAACTTCCGCCGGGTGCCCGCACCGCGCAACGAAGACGACGAGATGAGCGGCGAAATCTGGTATCACGTCGGCCGGTACGACGTGTTTCCGGAAACCTTCGGCCCCTTCCTGCTCGGCCATCCTGCGGTGCGCGACGTGTTCATGAAGCACCACGCCGATCTGCTCGACGTGGCCTTCTGGCAGGGCCACAAGGAACGCATCCAGGCCGGCCATGTGCACGATGTGTTTCCCTATGAGCGCAGCATCCGTTTTGCGGAGCGCTATGGGCGCAATGCCGTGACGTGCGTGGGAGCCGGCGGATGACCTCGCTGCGGCGGGTACTGCGCGCCCTGCTTGTTGGGCTCGCGGTGCTGGCGGCACCGGTGCGTGCCTCCGAGCTTGTGCAGTTGCCGAGCCGGCCGGGCGTGACGCAGCCGTATCTGCTGCTCGCACCGGCCAGGCCCTCGGCGGTGGTGGTGCTGTTCACGGGCGGGCTTGGTGGCCTGCAACTGTCCGCGACCGGGGAATTCGGTGGAGGCCGCGGCAACTTTCTCGTGCGCAGCCGGGCGCGCTTCGTTGCCCAGGGGTTCGCGGTCGCGGTGATCGATGCACCATCCGACCGGCAATCGCCTTCCTATCTCTCGGGCTTCCGGCAGACCGCCGAGCATGCAGCCGACGTGCGCGCCGTGGTTGCCGATCTACGCGGCCGATTCGGCCTGCCGGTTGTCATGGTGGGAACCAGCGCGGGCACGATCTCGGTAGCCGCCGCAGCGCTAGCCTTGCGCGACGGCGGTGGCCCGGACGCCATCGTGCTCACGTCCACCATCCTCTGGAACCGGCCATCGCTCCCGTCGGTGAGTGACATGCCGGTGGAGTTGCTGACCGTGCCGGTGCTACTGGTTCACCACGAAGCCGATGGCTGCCGGTTCTGCCCCCCGGCCTTGCTGCCCGCGCTGGAGGCCCGGCTGAAGGCTCCGCACCAAGTGCGCATGTACGGCGGCGGACGGGACACCGGCGACGCCTGCGAAGCCTGGTCTCACCACGGTTTCAATGGGCTGGAAGACCGCGTGGTGGCCGACGTGGCGGCCTGGATCGGCGCGGCGGTGGGACGCTGAGGAAACGCGATGCGCGACGCCTGGGAACTGGCCAGCTTTGTGGTGACGGCGCTCGGCCTGCCGTTTGCCATCGTGTTCTTCTGGTGGGAGCAGCGCAAGGAGCGCAACAACGAGGAGGAGGAGGCCTACCAGCTGCTGTCGGATGCCTACAACGACTTCCTCAGGGTGGTGCTGGCCAATTCCGACCTGCGCCTGCGCACCCACGAACCGCTGGCCGACCCGACCCCTGAGCAGAACGAGCGCATGCTGGTCATCTACGACATGCTGATTTCGCTGTTCGAGCGCGCCTACATCGTGGCCTGGAGTTCCAGCATGAGCGACGTCGAGCGCCGCCGCTGGAACAGCTGGGACGATTTCATGCGCGAGTGGTGCCGCCGCGAGAGCTTCCGCAGTGCGCTGCCACTGCTGCTGCGCGGCGAAGACCCGCAATTCCAGGCCTACATCCTCAGCATTGCCGACGAAGAGCGCGGCAGCATCGCCGGCTGGCAATAAGCCAGGCCCGGCCCGTGGATTGCCGGTACGACCGCTGATTGACGTTTACGTAAACGTAAACTACACTGCGGCTCCGCCATGCAGGAGTCCAGGGCCTTGCGTGCGCGCCCTTTTCTGTCGACCATTCCGTTCACCTTCACCGAGAGGACACCATGTCAGATCCCATCGTCATCGTTGGCGCAGCGCGCACGCCCATGGGCAGTTTCCAGGGCGATTTCACCAGCCTCGCAGCCCACGACCTGGGAGGCGCGGCCATCAAGGCGGCGGTGGAGCGTGCCGGCGTGTCGCCGGATCTGGTGACCGAAGTGCTGTTCGGCAACTGCCTGATGGCGGGTCAGGGCCAGGCCCCGGCCCGGCAGGCGGCCTTCAAGGGGGGCTTGCCCAAGGGCGCTGGTGCAGTGACCCTCTCCAAGATGTGTGGCTCCGGCATGCGTGCAGCCATGTTTGCGCACGACATGCTGCTCGCCGGCAGCCACGAGGTACTGGTGGCCGGTGGCATGGAGAGCATGACGAACGCCCCCCACCTGCTGCCCAAAGGCCGCAGCGGCATCCGCATTGGCCATGACCGCGTGATGGACCACATGATGCTCGATGGC